>DASXUF010000197.1 GCA_036504975.1 Candidatus Binatia bacterium
CGCCTCGATCATCGCGACCATCGAGGCGCGCGATTACATGGAGAAGCGCGACGCCAAGCTCTACCCCACCGAGCTGGGCTTCCTCGTGACCGACCTGCTCGTCGAGCACTTCCAGGACATCATGAACGTCGAGTACACCGCGGGCATGGAGCAGGAGCTGGACCAGATCGAGGAGGGCAAGGACAACCTTCTCAACACCCTGACCCAGTTCTGGAAGAAGTTCGAGAAGGACCTGAAGAAGGCCTCGAAGAACATGGAGAACGTCAAGGGCAAGGAGGAGCCCACCGAGGAGAAGTGCGAGAAGTGCGGCTCGCCCATGGTGATCAAGTGGGGCCGCTACGGGAAGTTCCTGGCTTGCTCCAACTACCCCGAGTGCAAGAACACGCGCCAGCTCGAGGGCGGGGAGGGGGCGCCGGAGCTCCACGAGGACGTGGCGACACAGGTGTGCCCCCGCGACGGCCAGCCCATGGTGCTCAAGAAGGGCCGCTTCGGCCCGTTCCTCGCCTGCACCAACTATCCGGAATGCAAGGAGACCAAGCGGCTGGTCCGCGGCGAGGGCGGCAAGCTGCACGTGGAGACCCTCCAGCCCATCGACGAGAAGTGCCCGGAGTGCGGCAACGACCTGATGTGGCGGCGCGGTCGCTTCGGGGCGTTCATCGCCTGCAGCAACTACCCGACCTGCAAATACGTGAAGAAGAAGGAAGCGCGCGAGATCGGGCTGCTCTGCCCCGACTGCGGCCAGGGGCAGATCGTCGAGCGCAAGGGGCGCTGGGGCCGGTTCTTCTACGGCTGCAAGCGCTACCCGGAGTGCCGGTTCACCGCCTACCACAAGCCGCTGCCCGAGGCCTGCCCGGACTGCGGGCGCCCGTACCTCCTGGAGAAGGAAACCAAGAAGGAGGGGCGCGTCGTGTTCTGCGGCAACGAGGCCTGTCACTACAAGCGCCTGGCCGCTTAGTTACGCGGCGCTATAATCCGAAGCGAATCATGGCGGAGCGGGTCATCATCGTGGGTGGCGGTCTCGCCGGCAGCGAGGCCACCTGGCAGCTCGCCCGCCGCGGCGTCGCGGTCGAGCTCTACGAGATGCGTCCCAGGAAGCAAACCGAGGCGCACGCGACTTCTTATCTAGCCGAGCTCGTCTGCAGCAACTCGCTGCGTTCCGCCTCCCTCACCAACGCCGCGGGCTTGCTCAAAGAAGAGATGCGCCGCCTGGGCTCTCTCATCCTTCAGGTGGCCGATCGTTGCCGTGTGCCGGCGGGCAGCGCGTTGGCGGTGGACCGCGAGCGTTTCGCCGGCGCGGTGACGGGCGAGATCGCGTCTCTTCCCGGCGTGCGTGTCATCCGCGAAGAAGTCTCCGAAATCCCGGCCGCGATCGCGATTCTTGCTTCCGGTCCCCTGACATCACAGCCGTTGTCGCGCGCGCTGGAATCGCTGCTCGGCGGCAAGCATCTCTATTACTATGACGCGATCTCGCCCATCGTCACGGCCGAGTCGATCGACATGAATATCGCTTTCGCCGCCTCGCGCTACGATCGCGGCGGCGACGATTATCTCAACCTGGCGCTCACGCGCGAGCAGTACGGGAACTTTATCGACGAGCTCCTTGGCGCGGAGAAAGTGCCGGCGAAGAGCTTCGAGGACCTGCGCTACTTCGAGGGCTGTCTCCCGATCGAGGAGATGGCCCGGCGCGGACGCGACACGCTCGCCTTCGGGCCGATGCGGCCGACGGGCCTCGTCGACCCACGCACCGGAAAGCGATCTTACGCGATCATCCAGTTGCGCCAGGAGAATCGCGAAAAAACGCTTTACAACATGGTTGGCTTTCAAACCAAGATGACCTATCCGGAGCAGAAGCGGGTCTTCGCTCTCGTTCCCGGACTCGAACATGCCGAGTTCGTCCGCTTCGGCAGCCTCCATCGAAACACGTTCATCGATGCGCCGCGCCATCTCATGCCGACGCTCCAGTGGCGCGGCCGGCCGTCGCTCTTGTTCGCCGGGCAGATCACCGGCGTGGAGGGCTATATCGAATCCGCGGCCTCCGGCCTCCTCGCCGGATTGAACGCGGCGCGGCTTATTCACTGCAAAGAGCCGGTCGCTCCGCCCGTAACCACTGCATTGGGCTCGCTGCTTGTCTATATCACCGATCCCGCGCGCAAGGATTTCCAGCCCATGAACGCCAATTTCGGCGTCCTGCCTCCGATCGGCTCTCGGATAAAAGGAAGAGAAAAAAAGCAGATCATGGCGGACCGTGCGCTCAAGGATCTGGACGTCTGGCTCACCGATATCGGGGAAGCGCCGAGTTTTGTGCTGGCCGAAGGGGCTTAGAAAAATGTCACGGCGCATCGCCACCATCGACCTCGGCACCAACACGATTCTCCTGCTCGTGGTCGAGCTTGAAGATGACGGAGCGTTTCGCGTTCTGACCGACCGCGCGGAGATCGCGCGCCTCGGCGAAGGCGTGGACCGCACCCGCTCGCTCTCCGCGCCGGGGGTCGAGCGCGCTCTCGAGGTGCTGAGAGAATACCTCCATACTTGCCGGAATCTCGCCGTGGACGAGATCGCCGCGGCCGGAACCAGCGCGCTGCGCGACGCGCTGAACGCGAAGAGTTTTCGCGCGCGCCTCAAACACGAATTGCACCTCGATATCAGGGTTTTGTCTGGACGGGAGGAGGCGGCCTATTCCTACCTCGCGGTGCAAAAAGGGCTTCACATCGACGCCAGGGACGTGTTGGTAGTCGACGTGGGCGGCGGCAGCACCGAGTTCATCTGGGCGAGCGCCGGAAAGATGCACGGCCTGGCGAGTCTGGATCTGGGCTCGGTCCGATTGACGGAGCGCTATCTCCGGTCCGACCCGGCGCGGCAGGAAGAATGCGAACGAGTGATTCAAGTCGTCGATCAGTCGATCAACAAGTTGCTGTCGGATTGGGGCTCCCTTCGACCATTCGAGAACCTCATGGTGGTGAGCCAAGTCGAACCACAGGCTCGGGGCGACGCCGGCCGATTGGCCATGGTCGGCATTGCCGGGACTTTCACCACGCTCTCGGCGGTCGAGAAGGGCCTCAGGCATTATTCGCACGGCGAGGTTCACGGCAGCCGTTTGAGCCGCGCCGAAGTGGAGCGGCAGGTCGAGCTTTATCGCGGCAAAACGATCGCCGAACGGAAAGAGATCGCCGGCTTGGAGCCGAAGCGTGCCGACGTGATTCTCGCCGGCGCGCTCGCGATCGAAAGAATCATGAGACTCTTCGGCATCGATGAAGTCATCGTGAGCGATCAGGGCATCCGCTACGGACTGCTGTACGAAAGAATAGCTCACAGCCATCAGCGGTCAGCCATCAGCAAAAAGAATAATTAGATCTTTAGAGCTGATCGCTTCTTGGCTGATCGCTTTTTCTTTTTTTTGTTGACATTTTCCGTTGAATTCGGAATTATGACGTTCGGTTTTCAAAAACACACAACAAGATTGAATCCAACGTAATCAACAACGGCAAGATCGGGAGGAGGAAGGATCATGACTAAGGGTGACCTCGTCAACGCGGTGGCCAAGGCGGCGGGTCTCAACAAGACGACCGCGGGCGATGCGGTGGACGCCATTTTCGAAAATCTCGCGCGGGCGATCAGGAAAGACAGGCGCTTTCAAGTCCCGGGCTTCGGGACTTTCACGGTACGCTCGCGCAAAGCGAGGAAAGGGAGAAACCCTCAAACGGGCGATGAGATTTCCATCAAAGCGAGCCGAACGGTGGGTTTCAAGCCCGCGCCGGACTTGAAGAAAGGATTATAGCCTCGGCGGTGATCCGATCGCGGGCCACCACGTCGTCGTGGTGGCCTTTTTTATTTCGGCGCGATGGCATACAATAACCGGAAATTATTCTTTGGAATCTTATGGCGTTACAAGGCAAAAGAATCTGGCTCGACGGCGAGATGGTGAACTGGGACGAGGCGAAGGTTCACGTTCTCGTCCACGCGCTCCACTACGGCACCGGTTATTTCGAGGGAATTCGCTGCTACGCGCTGGAAGACGGCCGCTCGGCGGTGTTCCGCCTCGACGAGCACGTGCGGAGATTTTTCGACTCGGGCAAGATTCTGGGCTTTCCGCTGCCGCGCCCGTTCGGCGAGATCAAGAACGCGATACTCGACGTCGTCAGGGCCAACGGGCTCAAAGAATGTTACATACGCCCTCTTGCCTTCCTCGGACTGGGGGAGCTGGGTCTTTACGCGCCCGACAATCCGATTCAGATCGCGATCGCGGCGTGGTCCTGGGGCGCCTACCTGGGCGACGAAGGGATCAAAAACGGCATTCGCGCCAAGGTCTCGTCTTACACGCGCCATCATCCGAACGTGATGATGACCAAGAGCAAAGTGTCGGGCAACTATATCAACTCGGTCCTGGCCAAAACCGAGGTCAAGAAGGCCGGTTACGACGAGGCGATCATGCTCGACCCCGACGGCTACGTCGCCGAAGCCAGCGGGGAAAATATATTTATCGTGCGGGACGGGCGCATCAAAACCACGCCGCTCACGTCGATCTTGCCCGGCATCACGCGCGATTCGGTGCTGACGGTCGCGCGCGGCAAGGGCTACGCCGTTCAGGAAGAGCGCTTCACGCGCGACGAGCTGTATACCGCCGACGAGGCCTTTTTCACCGGCACCGCGGCCGAGCTGACGCCGATCCGCGAGGTGGACAACCGCAAAGTCGGCGAGCGCTGCCCGGGTCCGGTGACGCAGGACCTGCAAAAGACTTTCTTCGACATCATCAAGGGGAAAGACAGCAAGTACTCCAAGTGGCTCACCTACCTATGAAAAGGATGAAGGCGGAAGGCGGAAAGATGAAATTGGATCGGAAGGCCCACCTCATTTTATCCTTCATCCTTCATCCTTCATCCCTCATCCTTGCTTCTCGTGATCCCCGCTAAAACCGATCGCCTCGGTTGGCTGCTTTACGATTTCGCCAACAACTCGTTTTCCGTGATGATCGTCACCTTCGTTTATCCGGTTTACTTCAAGAGCGTGATATGTGCCGGGTTGGGGAATCTCGGCGATCTCCTCTGGGGCGTCAACGGCTCCATCTCGCTCGTGGTTGTCGCGCTCCTCTCGCCGGTGCTGGGCGCCGCCGCCGATCTGTCCGGCAAAAGAAAAACGTTCCTGGTGATCTCCGCGTTCCTCTGCATATTTCTCACGGCGCAGCTCGCCTGGGTGGGAAGCGGCATGATTTTTTGGGGTATGGCGGTCTTCATCGGCGCCAACATCGCCTACCAGACCGGCCAGGTTTTCTACAACGCCTTTCTTCCGGATCTGGCGCCGCCGGAGGAAGTGGGGCGGCTCTCCGGCTACGGCTGGGCCGCGGCGTACGCCGGCGGCATCGCCATGCTGCTTCTCTCCATTCCCTTTCTAAAAAGCGGCGCGCCGGAAAACGCGCGGCTGGTTTTTCTTCTGACCGCCTCGTTCTATCTCTTGTTTTCTCTGCCGGCGTTTCTATTTTTACCGTCACGCGCGAAGCAGGCCGGTGCGGCGCAAACTCCGGCGGCGCTTTTTTCCGCCGGCCTCAAGCAAGTCAAAAAGACATTGAGCCGGTTGGGCGAGTACCGGCAGCTCACGCGCTTCCTGCTCGCTTACTTTGTCTATATGGAAGGCGTTTCCACCATCAGCTTCTACGCGAGTATCTACGCCCAGGACACGCTTGGCTTCACCCTGCCGGAGCTGGTGCAGTTTTATCTGGCGCTGCAAACGATCGGCGTCGCCGGAGCGATCGGCTTCGGCTTTTTGAGCGACCGGATCGGGCCGCGGAAATCGTTGATACTGCTCTTGTCGCTCTGGAGTCTGGTAGGATTGGGCGCAGCCGCCGCCACGAGCAAAGAGTTCTTCTGGGCGGTGTCCTCGTTGGGCGCGCTCTGCCTGGCATCGGTCGGCGCGGTCAGCCGCTCGATGATCGCGCTCATGGTCGAGCCGGCGCAGCAGGCCGAGATCTTCGGCTTTTACGGCATCAGCGGCAAGTTCTCCTCCGCCGTCGGGCCGCTCGTGTTCGGCGCGATCTCGCATCTGAGCGGCAGCCAGCGGCTGGCAATGCTCGCCGTCGGTCTGCTATTTATCTTGGGATTGGCTCTGTTGCTCAGGGTCGAGGAGCCGGCGCCGAGGAGGGCCGGAGCGTCATGAGAGAGCCGACGTTGAGGGTCACGATGCTGCCGCGCGACACGAACGCGCGCGGCACGATTTTTGGCGGCGTCATCTTGAGCCACATCGACCTGGCCGGGGCGATCGCGGCGCGGCAGCACGCGGCGCGCGACTACGTGACCCGCTCGATGCACGAGGTCGGTTTTATCGCTCCGGTTTACATCGGCGACGTGGTGAGCTTTTATGCGGCGGTCGCGCGGGAGGGGAGAACTTCTTTGACGATTCGAGTGGAGGTCGAGGCGGAGCGCTTCAGCGAGCCCGGGCGCCGGGTGCGGGTCACGGAGGCGGAAGTGATCTACGTCGCGATCGACGGCAACGGCAAGGCGACGCCTATCAGGTGATGGATGAAACAGCGGGCGATTCTCATCGGCGTTTTTCTTTGGTGGTGTCTGGCAGCGGCGGATGGCGGAGCGGGGCAACATCACAAAATGGGACGAGTCGGCTGTCCGCACTGCGTGAACGACGGCTCCGAGGTCTCTCAATTGCTGCAGCAATTCGACGCGCTCTACGCCGCCTTCAAACCCAAGGAGGCGCTCAAGACGGTGCTCAGAGTTCTCGAAATCGAGCCCAACAATACCGAAGCGTTGTCGAAGGCGTCGCGTGTCTATATCGAGCTCGGCGACATCATTCCGGAAAACGAAACCGGCTGGCAGGAGAAGCGGCTCAAGCAATATCGCATCGCCGAGGATTATGCCCGCAAAGCGGTCCAAGCCGATCCCAACAACACCTGGGGCCATTTTTACGTGGCGGCGTCTCTGGGCAAAACCGCGGCGCACTCTTCCGTGAGCAAGCAGATCGATCTCGCCGACGAGATCCGATCGGCCGTGGAGAAAGCCATCGCCAGCGACCCGCAGAACGGCTTCGCCTATCACGTTTACGGCGTATGGCATAGAAAAATGGCCGAGATCGGAAAAGCGAGCCGCTTCCTGGCTTCGACCTTTCTGCGGCGCTCGGTCCCTAAAGGAAGTCTCAGCACATCCGTCGAATATTTGCACAAGGCAATTTCTTTGAACCCGACGGTCGTTTCGCATCATGTAGAGCTGGGCAAGACCTACGTGGCGCTCGGGAAGCTGGATCTCGCGCGCGCGTCGCTCAAATCCTCGCTCGCTCACCCCATCCAATTTTCCGACGACGCCGCCAATAAAAAAGAGGCGGAGCAGCTGCTGCGGGAGCTGAAGGACAGATAAGGACACCGAAGCCGATCTCTCTTCCGTCATTCCCGCGGCAGCGGGAATCCAGTCTTTGTATGTCGCAGAAATGTCTGGATGCCCGCTTCAGCCTTAGGCTGATCCGTCCGAAGCCCTGTGGCGGATTCGCGGGCATGACGTTCGGTGGATCTCCACGCGCGTCGTCCAAGACAACCACGAATCGGTTGCGCGTGAGGAGAGCTTCGAGTATTTATTGGTGGACATGACCCCGCTTAAACGAAGATGGATTCTAGGGTTGGCGATTCTCGCCCTGCTGGGATGCGGCCGGGGTGGTTCCGGGCGCGTCCTCCGCGTGGGATTCGTTCCGTCGGAGAACGTCCAGCAGGTTTCGCAAAACGCCCAGCCGCTCGTCGAGATTCTCCACAAAGAGCTCGGCATGGAGATCGAGCCCTTCGTCGCCGTCGATTACACGGGCGTCATCGAGGCGCTCCGCGCGAAGAAGCTCGATATCGCCTTTCTCACGCCGGCTTCGTACGTGCTCGCGAAAAACGAGGCCGACATACAAGTCGTCTTAAAATCCCACCGCAAGGGACTGGCATCTTATTACGCGGCGATCATCACGCGCGCCGACAGCGGCATCAACTCGTTGAAAGACCTCCGCAACCGGACGTTCGCCTTCGGCGATCCGCTTTCCACCACGGGCAACATCATCCCGAGAAAAATGTTCCTGGAAAACGGCATCGACCCGAACAAGGATTTCAAAAACGTCCTTTACTCCGGCGGCCACGACGCCACGGTGCTGGCGGTCTTGAACCGCAAGGTGGACGCGGGGGCGACCTTTGCCAATTTTACCGACGGCAAAGACGCGGCGTGGATCCAATACCTTAAAAATCCCGAAGAGCAAAAACAGATCCGCGCGATCGCCTACTCCGAGCCGATTCCCGCCGACAATCTCGTCTTCCGCGCCGGCCTCGATCCCGAGCTGGGGAAGAAAATCCAGGAGACTTTTCTGGCGCTCAGCCGCGAACCGGCGGGACAAAAGATGCTCCGCGATCTCTATCAGATCGACGGCTTCGTGCCGGCCACCGACGAGGACTATGAATCGATCCGCGCGGCCTTTAAAGTCGCCGGCATCAATCTCAGAGAAGCGCTCAAAAAGAAATGATGGGAGTACTGGAGTGGTGGAGTAATGGAGCTATGGAGTTAAAACCCGATCAACCAGTACTCCGATGCTCCATCACTCCATTCACCGGGCCATGACGATCCTAGAGATCAAGGACCTGCAGAAGAGCTTCGGTCCCTCGACCCACGTTCTTCGCGGCGTCAATCTCAAAGTCGAGCAGGGCGAGTTTCTCGGCGTCATCGGCCTCTCCGGCTCGGGAAAGTCGACGCTGCTCCGCTGCATCAACCGTCTCATCGATCCCACCTCCGGCGAGATCTTTGTGCCGCGCTCGGTGTTCGACCGCGGCGCCGACGGAGCCAGGATCGACGTCGTCAAGCTCGACCGCCGCCAGACCCGGCTCCTCAGGCGCAAGGTCGGCATGATCTTTCAGCAATTCAACATCGTAAAGCGCCTCTCCGTCATCGAGAACGTCTTGTCGGGCGGTTTGGGTTATCAATCGAGCTTGAAGAGCTGCTTGAGGCTGTTCACGCGCGAGGAGCGGCGTCGCGCGCTCGTCAATCTGAAGCGCGTCGGCCTCCTCGAGCACGCCTACAAGCGCGCCGACCAGCTCTCAGGCGGCGAGCAGCAGAGAGTGGCGATCGCGCGCACACTGATGCAGAGTCCCGCGGTCATTCTCGCCGACGAGCCGGTCTCCAGCCTCGATCCCCGGCTTTCGCGCGTGGTGTTGGACATTCTCAAGCGCGTCTGCCGGGAGGACGGCATCACCGCGCTGGTCAGCCTGCACACGCTCGATCTCACGCGCGAGTACGCCGACCGCGTCGTCGGGCTCAAGGAAGGAAAGGTTTTCTTCGACGGCGCCACCAAAGACTTGAGCGACGCGATCGTGGAGAAGGTCTATCAGGACGCCAAAGCCTAAATAGCGTTTTGCGCCGTCGCGGTACCTGGCGGTGAAAATAGTTCCCGAACAATGACGGGCGGCCTGCGTTTGACCGTCGGGACAGAGTAGAGCAGAGTGTCGTCGGTGAGCGCGGTATTTTTCGATCGATCAATCTAGAAGCCTGTCTGGAGGCGTGTCTATGTTACGAACTTTGTCGCCGTTCATGATAGCGATCTTCATGCTACCCGGCGCGGTCTGGGGACAGAGCAAATATAACGCGACACCCGCCTCCACGGTGGAGGCCATCGCCAGGGGTGAGGCGAGAGAGGCGCTGAGTGCCATGGAAGCCAAGGGATTGGAGGCCGAGAAAAATCTGGCTTCGAGCCCGTCTCCTCAACGCTACTGGGTGGAGGCGGCGAATGCGTACCGCGAGGCTGCAAGGGCGGCGCAGAGCCTGGGCCAATTCCAGAAGGCTATTTCTCACGGAAGCAAAGCCCTGGAGATGGCAGAAAAGACGAAAAATCCGGCTCTGCAGGCAGGGGCCATTTATCAACTTCAGCAATCCTACAGGTCTGTGGGAAACCATGCCAAGGCCAGGGAATTGGTAGACGAGGGGATTGAGGTTGCCAAGCAGATCCCGGATGAAGGGACCCGACGGTTCACCCAGGCGAGCTTCTTGAGAGAGTTGGGAATAGATCTCCTGCGTCAGGGAAAAAGAGAAGAAGCGATCCAACATACTTCCGAGTCGCTCAGGCTTTTGGAAGATCACCTGGCTTTTCTCCAGAGCCGAGCGGATGTGCGTCTCAAATTTCCTGAAGCCGTACGACAAACCGAGAACAATCTTGTTTATACGCTCTATCGCCTCGGCTTGGCGTATCAGCGGGCGGGCAAGGTGGAAGATGGAATAAGGGCTTACGAGAGAGGGCTTAGCGTAATCAAAGAAACCGGGTTGAAAACCCAGGTCGAGGTCAATCTCTATTGGGGTTTGGGCGACCTCTATCTTAGAAAGAAAGAGTTCCCGCGCGCTCTGGAAAATCTCCAGAAAACGCTGGAGCTGTCTGAGCAGCTTCGCCTTGCCACTTTCATCTACCTCGCCAGCAGTCAGTTGGGAGATCTATATCTTCAGACGCAAAAGCCTGCGGAGGCGATCCCCTACTATAAGAAGGCGATCGACAATATAGAGTCGACTCGCGCTCTCCTGGAGTCGGAGGAATTTCGCAGCTCCTACTTTGAAGACAAGCGGGCCACATACGGCAGCATGATCGTGGCTCATTTGCGGACAAAAAATCCCACGGCCGCGTTCAATTACAGCGAGCGGGCCCGTTCGCGCGCCTTTTTGGACATACTGGGGAGTAAAGTGCAGCTTGCGCGCGGGGGGACGCTCTTGGAACACGAGCGGGCGCTTCAGGCACGAATTAGTGTTTTACAGGCGATGATGGGGGCTCAAGGATCGGAGGGGACCGAGGGGCCTAGGCTCAGACAAGAGCTGGAGGGAGCGCAGAAAGCCTATGCTGATTTTCTGACCGAGGTGCGGAAAGAAAATAAAGAACAGGCCTCGCTGATCAACGTCGAGCCGCTGACCTTGAAGCAGGTCCAGGAGCTGCTCGACCCCGGGGTGACGATGCTCGAGTACTTTGTCGTGCGCGGGGCCGTGCTTCTCTGGGTCATGGACAAGGACCGGGTACGTTTCGTGAACATACCGATTAACCGCGGCGATCTTGTCGCCAAGGTCGCCGCGCTCAGGGACACGGTCTATCAAATTGGCGAGAAGGAGAAATTCAACGGCCTTTCCCAGGAGCTCTATCGCCTGCTGGTCGAGCCGGCCTTGCCCCACGTGCGCGGCAAAGAGCTGCTCATCATTCCGCACGATGTGCTGCACTATCTTCCCTACCAGGCCTTGGTCTCCGCCCAAGGAAAGTATCTGATTCAGGATTATCCTATCTACTATTTATCCAGCGCCAGTCTCATGCAGTTTACCAGGGAGAAGAGGCGGGCGAGCCGAGATTCAGACAAGGCCCTGGTGATGGCCAATCCGAACCTCGGGGATGAGGCTTATAATCTTCGCTTTGCCGAGAGGGAGGCCAAGGAAGTGGCGAGCGTGTACGCGAAGAGCGAAGTGTATCTGAAGGCGGAGGCGAGCAAGCCGCGGGCGCTCTCGCTCAGCCCGAAGAGCGACGTGCTGCATTTCGCGGTGCACGCGGAGCTTGACGAGACCGATCCGATGGGCTCGGCTTTGCTGTTGGCGGTCGAGGGAAAGGACGACGGCCGCCTCAGGGTAGGAGAAATATTTGCGTTGGATTTGAAGGCCGGGATGGTGGTGCTCTCCGCCTGCGAGACCGGATTGGGGAGGCTCAGCAACGGCGATGAGCTGATCGGCCTCACGCGCGCCTTCATCTACGCGGGGACGCCGTCGATCGTCACCACGCTCTGGAAGGTGAACGACCGGTCGAGCTACGAGTTGATGCGGGAGTTCTACCAGCGTTTGAAGACGGCAAAGAAGGTGGAGGCGCTCCGGCAGGCGCAGTTGAAGACGATGAAAGAATTTCCCGAGCCGTTTTACTGGGCGGCGTATCAGTTGACGGGGGAACCATAACCCATTTGATTATGCTGCTTATCACGATTCTCCTGTGGGGGTTCCTTTCTTTTTCGGCGCATGTGGCCGAGACGCCGGTCGCCGTAGAATCCCCGGAAAAAGTCGTGCTCAAGTGGCTGGGCAACGCCGGATGGGAAATCCGGCTTGGAAAAACCACGATCCTCATCGATCCCTTTCTCACCCGCAAAGAGCGCTCGATGGACGCGGAGTGGAAAACGGACGAAGAAGCGGTGCTCAAGATCATCAAGGGCGCCGACTATATCTTCGCCGGCCACAGCCACCACGATCATATCGGCGACGTGCCATTTATCGCCAAGCGGTTCGGGTCGAAGATCATCGGCTCTCAAACGACAGCGAGCATCACGGTCACGGCCGGAGTGAATCCATCTCAAGTCGTGACGATAAAGGGCGGAGAAAAGCTGGACTTCAAAGAGTTCTCCGTACAGGTGATCGAGAGCCGGCATGCCATTTTGCAGAGAAGCGGGCGGCGCGAGACATCCAGGCGCGAAGAAATCCTCAAGCCATGGGCCGGCCCGATTATGGGACGAGACTTCGTCGAGGGAGGAACTTTTCTCTATTACTTCAATTTCGGCGGACATCGAGTCCTGCACCAAAGCACGGCCAATTTTGTTGAAGAAAAACTTTCCGGCTTGCATCCGGACGTCGCTCTGCTCGCGGAGGGGGAGAAGGGATACAACCTGGAAAACGCATTAAAGATTCTCAAGCCCAAGGTGGTCATCATCCAACATTTCGACGAATGGCGTGCCCCGTTTTCTCAAGGGATTCCACCAGCCAACCTGAAGCGGGCGCAACGTTTTGATCGCGAGGTGCGAGCGGCGGACCGTCAGATCAAGACGATCATTCCCGAATTCTTCATGACTCATACTTTGGAACCGTAATTTAAAAAGATGCCCATTGTCGAAACGCTCAAGAAAAGAAAGCGGCGGTTCTACAAGTCGCTCGTTCTTGGATTATCCGTCAGCATCATCACTTCTTTCGCCTCTTACATGGGCTACCTGCAGGGGTTCGAGGCCAAGGCGCTCGACTTTCTCCTTTGGCTCCGCGGACGGGTCAAATCGCCGGAGATCGTTTTGGTCCAGATCGACGACCGGGCGTTCGCCAATTTGGGCGAAAAGCAGCCTCTGCCCCGCTCGTACATCGCGGGCATCATCGAAGTGCTCGGCCGGAGCGGCGCCAAAGTCATCGGCGTCGACGTCGAGTTCAAAGTGAAGACCGACGCGCGCGAAGACGCGATGCTCGTGAGAGCGATCCAGGGCGCGTCGGAGAACGGCCTCAGCAAGGTGGTGCCGGTCTATGTGATCCGGCCCGAAAAAGAAGCGAACGAAACGGTGCTCTACTCCCGCTCGCCGTTTTTCAGCCCCAAGCTTTCGGCGCTTGCCGGCTTTGCCAATGCGCCGATCGATTCGGACGGCCTGTTCCGCCAGCTCCCGCTCGCCGTGCACGGCAGCGACGGAAAAGTTCTTCCTTCGCTCGCGCTCGCTGTCCTGGCGCGCTACGCCGGATACGACGCCGCCCGCCTGGAAGCGGCGATGAATCGGCCTGACGGCGGGAAAGTCATGCTGCTTCTCCCCGAGTGGAATAAATTCAAGGGCGCGCTGCTGCCCGAGCCGACTCCGCTCGCGTTCGCCATCGACGATCAGTGGAAGATCAATTTCGCCGGCGCCGAGGGAAGCTTCGCGGCGATTCCGAGCGACGTCGTCTTCCAGCTCTCGAAGTCGAGGGCTCCGCTGGCCGAAGACAATCCCTTTCGCGGCAAGATCGTTCTCATCGGCGCGAGCTTCGGCGAGAGCCGCGACTTCTTTCCGACGCCGCGCGGCTTGATGTCCGGCGTGGAGATCCACGCCAACATCGTCCATACGATTCTCTCG
Source organism: Candidatus Binatia bacterium (assembly GCA_036504975.1). Classification (NCBI taxonomy): domain Bacteria; phylum Candidatus Binatota; class Binatia (SeqCode); species Binatia bacterium. Next base: position 13,793 of record DASXUF010000197.1, read on the forward strand.
CGCTCGCAGATCATGGCGGCCGACCGCTGGGTGGCGGTGGCCCTGTCGCTGATTTTCGCCCTGGCGATGAGCCTGCTGCTCACTTTTTTCCGTCCCATGGCCGCCACGATATTCGCCCTGGTCGCGATTCCGCTGCTGCTCGTTCCCTTGAGCTATCTCGCCTTCGCCAAACTCGGCGTCTGGGTGGATTTCGTGACGCCGCTGGTGGCGATTCGCTGGGGCGCTTCGATAGCGGACTATCTAGAGGCGCGCCGCGTGCGCCGCTCGCTTGGCCAGTACGTGGACCGCGAGGTGGCCGATCAGATCGTCGATCAGGATGAGACGCTCGGCGGGCAGATGCGCGAGGCGACTATTTTCTTCACCGATATTAGAAATTATACCACTCTTTCCGAAGGGAAGAGGCCGGAGGAGGTGGTCTCGATTCTGAACGAATTGTTTGCGACGATCGGAAAGGTGGTCGCGCGCCATCAGGGATGCATCGTGGACTTCATAGGAGACGCGGTGCTGGCCGCCTTTGGCGCGCACAAGCCTAACCCCAGTCACGCGGCGGACGCGGTGGCGACCGCGCTCGAGGTGCAGGCGGAGCTTGACAGGCTCAATAAGGCTTGGCACAAAAGGGACATTCCCCATTTACAGATCGGGGTGGGCATTCACTCCGGCGAGGTTCTTGCCGGTATCGTCGGATCGGGGCAGCGCAGGAAGTTCGGCGTGACCGGCGATACGGTTAACACCGGCTCCAGGGTCGAAGCGCTCAACAAGGAATTTTCCACCTCGATTCTTATTACGCGCGAAACGTTGGAGCGGCTGAATGGAAAGTTCAAGGTGGAGGGGCGCGGTGAGGTGAAGGTCAAGGGACGGGATAAGCCCGTCGAGGTCTTCGAGGTGTTAGGCGCAGAAAGCGCAGCTTAGCGGGAGGGCCAGTCATGAAATGTTCTAGCCGTTTACTCTGTTTCGTTCTTCTTGGAGCAGCCGTCTTTTGCAACGTTCAAGCCCATGCCCAGGACGCCGTCGGCGTCATCACCGAGATCAAGCTCAACCGCGGCGACGTGCAGATCCGGCTGCCGGGAAAGAATTGGCAGAAGCCGGCGCTGCTGCAATCGCTTTACACCGGAACCCAGATCCAGGCTTCCAAAGACGCCAGAGCCGTCGTCCTCTATACCGAAGGCATGAAGACCGTGACGGTGGACGAGCGCAATTCTCCGTTCGAGATCAAGGCGGCCGACGCCAAAGGCGCGGCGGGCGGAGGGGTGAAGGAAGTCGCCAGCGCGCTGATGGGCAAGAAAAAACCGCCGTCGTATGTGCCGCTCGCCGTGCGCGGCGGCAAGCGCCCGCCGGTGTTGGTCTCGCCGCGCAACACCAAGCTCATGACCGATTCCCCGACGCTTCAATGGATGGGCATGGAGCGCCAGCCGGGAAACGTGCGGGTTTACGGTCCCGACGGCGTGCTGTGGTCGGCGGAGAATATCTCGCTCACGCAGATCAAATATCCCGCGTCGGCGCCGCGCCTCAAGCCCGGCGTCGAGTACGCCTGGGTGATCGAGAAGAAAGGCACTCCGGCGGAGAAGGTGCGGTTTCAGCTCCTAGCGCTGGCCGAGGTGAAAGCCGTCGAAGGCGACCTTGCCTCCGTGCAGAACAGCCCCGGCGTGCCCCGGACGACGGCGGCGATTCTCAAGGCCGGACTGTTGTCCTCGCGCGAACTTTACTACGACGCGAGAGAGGTGCTCGCCGAAGCCGTCAAGGCGGACCCCGACGAGCCGACGCTGCATTTTTTATTGGCCGAAGTTTACGAGAAGACCGGCCTCAAGGACATGGCGGCGGAAGAGTACAGCGAGTCGGATTTTTTATTGAAGCAAAAGCAGTAGGCAGTGCTGAGTCCTGAGAGGTTGTGAAAAAATTCGTTCATGGTTCGACAAGCTCACCACGAACGGGATAACATCGATGGAAGTTCGAGGACTTAGCCGTTCGTCCTGAGCCCGTCGAAGGGCGATCGGCGATTTTTTCACAAGCTCTGAGTGC
>DASXUF010000198.1 GCA_036504975.1 Candidatus Binatia bacterium
CACGTGAAGCTGATCGCCTCGGGCGGGATCGACGAGTACCAGATCCCGCGGCTCAACCCGCTGGTCGACGCCTACGGGATCGGCACGGCGATCGCCAGCGCCCCTGTGCTCAACTTCGCGCTCGACATCATGGAGATCGACGGTCAGCCGATGGCCAAGCGTGGGAAGCGATCCGGCTCGAAGCTCGTCTACCGCTGCCGGGCCTGCCGGGAAGCGATCGTCGTCCCCGCCCACCAGCCGCGCACGCACTGCCCCTGCGGCGGCGAGTACGAGGCCCTCCTCAAACCCCTGATCCGCGAGGGACGCCTCGTCCGGGACCTCCCTCCGCCCCGCACACTCCGCGAGCATGTGCTCGAGGAGCTCCGTCACGTCACGCTCGACGCCCCGGGGCGGGGCGGTTCCCGGGCCGACTACTGACCAGGGCGATTCTCCGCCGTCGAGGCCGGTGTTAGGCTAATCGTCCATGGCGTCTCCAGCCGGGATCCTCGCCAAGATCGTCGCCGCCAAGCGCGTGGCCGTCGCCGCCCGCCAGGCCGGGGCACCGCGCCCCGTCCTCGAAGCCCGCGCCGCGAGCCTCGCGCCCGCGCGCGACGTGGCGGCCGCGCTGACGCCGCGCCCGCCCGGCCGGGTCCGGCTGCTGGCCGAGCTCAAGCGCGCCTCGCCTGTCGCGGGGCTGCTGGCCCGCGACTTCGACCCGGTCCCGCTCGCCCCCGCCTACGTCGCCGCCGGCGCGGCCGCGCTGTCGGTCCTGACCGATCCGCACTTCCAGGGCAGCCTCGCCGACCTCGACGCCGTCCGCGCCCTCGTGGACTGCCCGCTCCTCGAGAAGGACTTCGTCGTGGACGACTACCAGCTCTGGGAAGCCCGCGCCCACGGCGCCGACGCGGTCCTCCTCATCGTGGCGATCCTCGAGCCGGCCCGGCTCGTCGATCTCTACCAGACGGCCAAGGGGCTCGGGCTCTCCATCCTCGTCGAGGTGCACGACGAGGCCGAGCTCGACGTGGCGGCGGAGCTGGGCGCGGGCCTGATCGGCATCAACAACCGCGACCTCGAGACCTTCCGGACCGACCTCGCGACGACGGAGCGGCTGGCGCCGCGGGCGCCGGCTGGCGTGCGGCTCGTCTCGGAGAGCGGGATCGCGACGCCGGCCGACGTCGCCCGGGTCGCCGCCGCCGGGGCCCACGCGATCCTGGTGGGCGAGGCGCTGTCGCGGAGCGGCGACCCGGCCGCCAAGGTGCGTGAGCTCACGGGAGGACCCGCGTGACCGGGCCGGTACGGAAACGGCCGTCCGCTCGAGTGACCCGAGGGTAGAGCCATGACGGTCCGGGTCAAGGTCTGCGGGATCACCAACGTCGATGACGCGCTTCTCGCGGCGGAGGCGGGCGCCGACGCCCTCGGCTTCATCTTCGTCGAGGGAACGCCCCGCTACGTGACACCGGCTCGAGCGGCTGCGATCATCGCCGCGCTTCCGCCGTTCGCGTGTCCGGTCGGTGTCTTCTGGGACCATCCGCCGGCCCAGGTGCGGGCGGTCGCCGAGGAGTGCGGGCTCCAGGCCCTTCAGCTTCACGGGACGGAGCCGCCCGAAATGGTGGCGGCGTTCCGCCTCCCCGTCCTCAAGACCGTGAAGGTGGCCGGCCCCGCCGACCTCGCGCTCCTGGCGCGCTACAAGCCCGCCGCCTTTCTTCTCGACAGCCCGGCCCGGTGGAGCGAGGGCGAGGCCCGGCGCCCGATCTCGTGGACGCTCGCGCGCGAGGCCGGGCAGCGCGGGCGGATCATCCTCTCGGCGGGGCTCACCGCGGACACGGTGGGCGAGGCCATCCGCCTGGCCCGTCCCTTCGGCGTCGACGTCAACTCGGGCGTCGAGGCCGCCCCCGGCCGGAAGGACCCCGAGAAGGTCCGCCGCTTTGTTCGGGCGGCGCGCGCCGCGGCCCTGGAAGCCTCCGATGGGTAAGCGGCCCCGGCTGCCCGACCGCGCAGGCCACTTCGGCCCCTTCGGAGGTCGCTACGCTCCCGAGACGCTGATGACCCCGCTCCTCGAGCTGGAGGCGGCCTATCGGGAGGCGACGCGGGACCCCGCCTTCCGGACCCGGCTCCAGGAGCTCCACCGTCGCTATGTGGGGCGCCCCACGCCGCTCACCTTCGCCGCGCGGCTCTCCGCGCACGCCGGAGGCGCCCGGATCTACCTCAAGCGGGAGGACCTCTGCCACACCGGGGCTCACAAGATCAACAACACGCTGGCCCAGGGACTCCTCGCCGTCCGCATGGGGAAGCCGCGGATCATCGCCGAGACCGGCGCCGGCCAGCACGGCGTGGCGACGGCGACGGTGTCGGCGCGCTTCGGCATGGAATGCGAGGTCTACATGGGCAAAGAAGACGTCGCGCGCCAATCGCTCAACGTCCTCCGCATGAAGCTTCTCGGCGCGAGCGTGAAAGTGGTGGAATCCGGCAGCAACACGTTGAAAGACGCCATGAACGAGGCGCTCAGGGACTGGGTGACGAACGTTCTCACGACGTATTATCTCATCGGCTCCGTTGCCGGGCCGCATCCGTATCCGATGATGGTGCGCGATTTTCAATCGGTGATCGGCAAAGAGGCGCGACGGCAGATTCTTGCCGCCGAGGGCCGCCTGCCGGATTATCTCGTCGCCTGCGTCGGCGGCGGTAGCAATTCGATGGGCCTTTTCTATCCGTTCATTCGCGATTCCCGCGTCAAAATGGTCGGCGTGGAGGCCGCGGGCTCCGGCCTCGACACCGGACGCCACGCCGCGACTATACTCGGCGGCGAGGTCGGCGTGCTCCACGGCAGCAAGAGCTATCTGCTCCAGGACAGAAACGGGCAGGTGCGTCACACGCATTCGATCGCCGCCGGCCTCGACTACCCCGGCGTCGGACCCGAGCTGAGCTACCTCCGCGATCAGGGGAGAATCCGCTTTGCCTCTGCGACCGACCGGGAGGCGATCGCGGCCCTCAAGCTGCTGGCCGAGGTGGAAGGGATCATTCCCGCGCTCGAAAGCGCGCATGCGATCGCCGAAGTCATGCGGCTCGCGCCGCGTCTCAAAAAAAATCAGATCCTCGTGGTTAATCTCTCCGGCCGGGGCGACAAGGACATGGGGACGGTGGGAGAATATCTCGGAATGAAATTATGAATTTTGAATGATGAATGTTGAATTTCAATTCAAAACTCAAAATTCATAATTCAACATTGCGTTATGACTAATCGCATCGACGAAAAATTTGCGGCGCTTAAAAAGCGCGGCGAGGCGGCCTTGATTCCGTTCGTCACCGCCGGCGATCCGGAAATCAAAACCACGCTCAGGATCCTGCGCGCGCTGGAGGAGGCCGGCGCCGACGCCATCGAGGTCGGCGTGCCATTTTCCGATCCGATGGCCGACGGCGCTACGATTCAACGCGCCTCCGAGCGCGCTCTGCGCGGCAGGACATCGCTCACTCACGTGCTCAAGCTGATCCGTGAGTTTCGCCGCGACTCGGAAATCCCCGTGGTTCTCTTTGGCTACTACAACCCTATTTTCCACTACGGTCTCGAGCGGTTCGTGCGCGACGCGAGCGCGGCGGGAGTCGATGGGGTGCTGTGCGTGGATCTGCCGCCGGAAGAGAGCGACGAGCTGAGGGAACAGGCGGAAAAGGCGGGGCTGCACACGATTTTTCTCCTTGCGCCCACCAGCGATGCGGGACGCATCCAATTGGTCGCGCGCCTAGGCCGCGGATTTATTTATTACGTCTCGGTAACGGGCGTGACCGGAGCGCGCCGTGCGCTGGAAAACGAGCTACAAGCGCAAGTCGCGCGCATTCGCCGCTATACTTCGCTTCCGATCGGCGTCGGCTTCGGCATCTCGACGCCGGAGCAGGCGGCGCGGATCGCTTCGTTCGCCGACGCCGCTGTCGTAGGGAGCGCGCTCATCGACGTTATCGAGCGCGCGGGACGGAACGGCAAGAAAGTCCAAGACGCGAAGGCCTTCGTCGCCCGATTGAAGCGCGCCATGCGCGCTAAGAAGGGCCGAGTGACGAGGACTGAGGACTGAGTTTCGGAAATTATTTCTTACACTCAGCACTCAGTCCTCAGAGCTCAGCACTTCTGACATGTCATCATACAGAAAAACTCTCGACACCATCTTCAACCTCCGCGGCGGCGAGATCGATCTCCGGCTCAACCGCGTGGAGCGGGCGCTCGCCCTCTTCGATCATCCCGAGCGGCGCTATCCTTCTTTTCACGTCGCCGGCACGAACGGCAAGGGCTCCACCGCGGCGATGATCCATCGTATTCTCACCGCCTCGGGATATCGCGCCGCGCTTTATACTTCGCCTCACGTGGTCTCTTTTACCGAGCGCATCCGCGTCGGCGACGAGGAGATCTCAGAGGATGAAGTGGTCGAACTGGCCGATGAGATCAAGCGGCGCACCGCCGAGACAAACGTTAGCCTCACCTTCTTCGAGTTTGTCACGGTGATGGCGTTTATTTATTTCGCGCGGAATAAAATCGACGTCGCCGTGGTGGAGGTGGGGCTGGGCGGACGCTTGGACGCGACCAACCTCGTTGTCCCATGCGTCTCGATCATCACGACAATCTCCAAGGATCATGAAGCCTATCTGGGCTCCGATCTTCTCTCCATCGCCGGGGAGAAGGGCGGCATCATCAAGCAAGGCGTTCCTCTCGTCGGCGGATTTTTCGCGCCTGAAATAACCAAGCTGTTCCAAGACATCGCGAGATCCAAAGGCTCGGCCGGCTATTACCTGGGACGGGATTTTTCCGTAGCGGTGAAAGACAAGGGCCGGTTCGACTATTCCGGGTTGCATTGGAGCATGAAGGATCTTTCCGTCGCGCTCCGTGGCCGCCATCAGATGAACAACGCGGCGCTGGCGCTTTGCGCGCTGGAGCTCGCGCAGAGAGATTTTTCGCTCGGCGAGCCGGCCGTGCGCCAAGGATTGAAGACGGTCTTTTGGCCCGGCCGACTCGAAGTCGTTCTCGACCGGCCGACGGTCATCCTCGACGGGGCGCACAACGGCGAGGGGGTGAGGACGCTCGTCGGCGAGATACGTTCTCTCCTCGGGGCGAAGAAGGTCAAGATTCTCTTCGCCTCGATGGCGGACAAGGATTGGCCGCTCATGTTGAAGGAGCTGTCCGCCGTCGCGGACGAGATCGTCTTGACGCGGGTCGCCATGGAGCGGAGCGCCGATCCCGGGAAAATGGCCGAAGCGGTCAAACATATTCCCGCCGCCGTCGTTGAAGATCCGCGGCAGGCTTTGCGCGTCCTGCTGGAAAAGGCCGGTCCGGAAGATGTGGTTCTGGTCACCGGCTCGCTCTATCTTTTGGGTGAAGTTAGGCCGGTATTAATGCACGGCGCGGCTTCCTCGCGGTGAGACCGGCCCGCGTGACTCCTGTCGCGGAAAGAAAAAACGCTTGCCTAGTTGTCGTCTCCTGTATATAACGAGACGGTCAGATTTTCCTGCCATTATTTTTACAAATGCATGTGCAAAAGACATATGCCGTCCTCGGTTTGATTCTGGCCGCCGGTTTGTCGCGCGGCGCGCCTCTGTTCGGCGCCGAGGCGTCCAAGCCCGAGGAGCAGATCCGTTTCACCGCCGATTCTCTCTCGATGAGCGAGAAAGGCACTGAGATCGAAGGTAAGGGCAACGTCGAGATCAAGCGGCAGGAAATGACCCTCAGGGCCGACCGAGTTTGGGCCAATCGCCTGACCAATGACATGGAGGCCACCGGCAACGTTTCCATCGATGATCCCGAATGGAAGCTCAAATTTGCCGACCGGGTGCGCTTCAATTTGAACGAAGAGATCGGCTCGATCGAGAATGGTGATCTGTTTCTCGAACAAGGACACGTAAGCTTGAGCGGGCGCCGGTTGGAGAAATATGCCGGGCAATCCTATCACATCGACGAAGGGATCTTCACCACCTGTCTCTGCGAGGACGGCCCTCCCACGTGGAAGATATCGGCCGCTGAAATCGACGTGACGCGGGAAGGTTCGGGGCGAATCCGGCGCGGCGTGTTTTATATCATGGACGTGCCGGTATTTTATCTTCCGTACGCGATTTTCCCGGTGAAAACCGAGAGACAGACCGGATTTCTTTTTCCCGAGTTCGGCACTTCGACCAAGAACGGGTTTCGCTACATGCAGCCGTTTTACTGGGCGATTACCAAAAGTAGCGATGCGACGCTGTCCTTCGAAACCGAGACGAGGGCGCGCATCGGGTTCCTGACCGAATATCGGCAGATGTTCAGCCGCAACGCGCAGGCGCAGATCAACCTCACCTATTTCAACGAAAGCTTTCGCGATAACCCGGACGCTGCCATTAAAAATGAAACGATCGCCGGCTGCCATCCGACGCCCGGCGGCGCAGACTGCGACATCATTCCGCAAAACCGCTGGAGCGTTATCGCCAATCACCGTCAGACCGCCGCAGCGGGATGGACGACCTACAGCGACGTCGCGCTCGTCAGCGACGACTTTTATGTTCGAGAGCTGGCCCGTACTTTAACTTCCACCTTCGATCGGGAGCGAGACATCAAGACCAGCCGCTACAGCCTGTCGCGGGCGGGCTTCCTGCGGCACTGGGGTGACACGACTCTCCAGGGCGAGTGGGACTACTATCAGGATTTTATTCAGGCGGACAAGCGGACGCTGCATCGCACCCCGCACGTCTCCTTTACCGGCCGACAGGTTTTGTGGAACACGCCGCTCGAGCTGCGCTGGCGGGCGGCCGGGGTGAATTATCTCAGTCAAGAAGGCGCCGACGGCCTGCGCGTCGATCTCAGGCCGGAGCTTGTGCTGCCGTTCAGTTTTGCCAACTATTTGCACGGCGCGTTCGGCGTCGCGCCGCGCGAGACCGCTTATCATCTCTATGATCCGACGGAGAAGCCGCTGTTGGCTGTTTGCACTGCAGGCGGCTGCAGAAGGGTGACGCGGAGGTACGACCACAACAGCTCGCGTGAATTGGTGGAGCTTAACGGCAAGCTGGGGACGTCGTTCGGCCGGGTTTTTGAGTGGGGTGGCGAGGGCTTGAAGAGGATCAAGCACGTCGTCGAGCCCGAGGTCAGTTATCTCTTTGTCTCGCGCAGCAACCAAAGCGAAACTCCGATCATGGATGGCATCGACCGCGTCAACCGCCGGAACCTGATGACTTTCTCGCTGACAAACCGGTTTTGGGGGAGGTTCTCGCAGATCGCCGTTCCGCTCGAGGGTGACGATGTCGAGGCGGTTTCGTCGCTGGCGGCGAGCGACACCACGGAGCTTGGCACCTTGAAGTTCACCGTCAATTATGACGTAGCCGATGAGAAAACGTTCCGCGACCGGATTTCCGACGTGAACACCGAAATGCGGCTGCGGCCCAAGGATTACCTGGCGCTCGGGGTCGGAACCGGCGTGAGTCCCTATACGGGAAAGGTCAACCAGGCGACGGCCCTATTTTCCATCTTCGATCCGCGGCCGATCACAAGGCGGGTGCTCGATCGCGACTTCATGCGGCCCAACTCGCTGGATCTGAGCTACCGCTTTATCGGAAAAACCGTCGACTCGCCTCTGAATGAAAATGCTAACCTAGTTCTTATCGATCGCAAGTCGCGGCATTCTTGTCCTCCCCCGGGGCTGCCCCCGTCTCTCGATAAAACGTTCGATCCCCGTTGCGGAATCGAAAAGGACGTTATGGGATTGATCGGACTGCGCGGCCTGTTGCATTTGACCGATCATTTGCTGTTTCTCTACGATGCCAATTACAACGCCATCCGAGCCGGGTTCACGACGAACCGCGGCGCCTTGAAAATCCTCTCCCGTTGCGAATGCTGGACTTTGACATTTTCCCTCAACCGGACGACCAATCCCAACGAGACCAATTTCAAATTTAGTTTTGAGCTTCTCGGCTTGGGTTCCCAGGCCAAGGAAGCCTTCCGATAATCTGGAGAATGTTTGTGGCGATCTCTCACCCGGCTCGCGTCGATAAACCCTGGGGTTACGAGTTGATCTGGGCCCATACCGAGAAGTATGTCGGCAAGATTCTTCACGTGAATAAAGGGGAATCTCTCAGCTACCAGTACCATAAGGTCAAGGACGAAACGATTTATTTGCTGAGCGGCGCGCTCGAGCTGGAGATCGGAGACGAGAAAGGCAGGCAAACGTACCGCATGAAGCCCGGCGACTGTTATCGCATCAGCCCGGGAACGCGCCACCGCATGATCGCGGTCGAAGATTGCGACGTGTTGGAAAGCTCCACACCCGAGCTGGACGACGTCGTCCGACTCGAAGACCGCTACGGCAGGGCAGGACGGCCATAAAGACTCATAGGTTGCGTTGTGCTCGGTCCGCTTCGCGTCAACGTACTAAAGAGTACGCCTCCGTGCGCGGACCTTCGCGCGCCTCGCGACGTCTTTCTGACCGTCCTGAGAGTAGATGTAATTGGGTGCAGTACCGAAGCCCTTTCCTACGCGTTCGAGAATCTGTTATCATACGGCCTATAAATTCTTTGTAGGCAAGCGATGGAAGGATATCTCACTTTCGAGCAGCGGCTGGTAGAGCGCGGCATGATATCCGCCGATGAGATGGAGCGGATCGTCAAGCTGCAGCAGGAGCAGCGCGCGCATTTCGCCCGGCTGGTCGTCGAGCTGGGCTTTGTCTCGGAAGACGATCTCTTGCCGGTCCTGAGCGACCATTTTTCCATTCCGGTGGTTTCTCTAAAGGATTTTCCGGTCGCGCCGCTGCCGCTGGAGCCCGTTTCCGACGGCGCGGACTTTTTCAAATCCTCCCGCATGGTGCCGTTGAAAATCGAAGGCCGCGATCTCCTGGTGGCGATGACCGATCCGACGGATTTCGCCCGGCTCCATGCCCTGGAAGTTGCGACGGGATTCAAAGTAAAGCCCGTTCTAGCCAAGGAGAAAGACATCACGGCGCGGATCGAAGCCGTGTTCGGGAACGGTTATTCAACCGATTCGCTGTCGGGCGGGTCAGCCGCCCGGGAATTCGAAGGTGCCGCGGATCAGGAAGAGGTCGAGCACCTGAGGGACATGGCCTCGGAGGCGCCGGTCATCCGGCTGGTAAACGCGCTCCTCAGCCGGGCGCTCGAAAGCCGCGCCTCGGATATTCACATCGAGCCTTTCGAGAACCACCTCAAGGTGCGCTACCGGATCGACGGCATTCTCCACGAAATCGATCCACCGCCGCGCCAGTTGAAGGCCGCCATCATCTCGCGCCTCAAGATTCTCGCCCAGTTGAACATCGCCGAGAGGCGTCTGCCGCAGGACGGCCGGATCAAGGTGAAGATCGCGGGGAAGGACGTGGACCTTCGCATCTCGACGATTCCAACGCTCTACGGCGAGAGCGTCGTGATCCGTCTCTTGGAGCGCTCGCAGATTTTTACCAGTCTCGACGAGTCGCTGGGGTTTCCGCCGGACATCTACAAACATTTCAGCGAAATGATCACCAAGCCGCACGGGATGGTTCTCGTCACCGGCCCGACCGGTAGCGGCAAGAGCACGACGCTCTACTGCGCTCTCCAGAAGATCAACGACCCGGCGAAGAAGATCATCACGATCGAAGATCCGGTCGAGTATCAATTGAACGGCGTCAACCAGATCCACGTGAAGCCGCAGATTGGTCTCACCTTCGCCAACGGGCTGCGCTCGATCGTGCGCCAGGACCCCGACATCATCATGGTAGGAGAGATCCGCGATGCCGAGACGGCGGGGATCGCGATTCAGGCCGCCCTCACGGGCCATTTGGTCTTTTCCACGCTGCACACCAACGACGCAGCCGGCGCGGTCTCGCGTCTGCTGGAAATGGGCGTGGAGGATTATCTGCTCGCGTCCGCGCTACTGGGCGTCCTCGCCCAGAGACTGGTGCGCCGGCTCTGCGTGGATTGCCGCACGCAGGTGCCGTTTCAAAGCTCCAAGGTCGAAGAGTTCAGCGCCACGACCGTCTGGGAGCCGATCGGGTGCGACGCGTGCTCCGGCACGGGCTACCTCGGGCGGGTCGGCATCTTCGAGCTGCTTCCGGCGACGCCGGAGATTTGTAAGCTCGTCGTCCAGCGCTCGGACGCCAACCGGATTCGCGCCATGGCGATTTCTCAAGGCATGCGCTTGCTCAGGGAAGACGGCTGGCAGAAAGTACGCGACGGCGTCACCACGCTGGCCGAAGTTCTTCGTGTCACTCGCGAAGAAGCCTAGCAGGCTGCTCACAAAGCCTCATATGCCATCCGCCCCTCCGCAGTTCTCTCTCCTGGCCGATGCGATACGTCTGTGCAACGCGGCACGAGAATGCTACGAGAAATCCTGAAGTACGCTTGATCCGCCTCGTCCCACGCATCGGCCCTTCGAGAACCCCCGGGCGGGCGGTTACGGTAATCGCGTTCAATTTCCTCGATCGACGTACTGAGGGAGTACGCCTACGTCGACTCGGAACTCGCGCCATAGCCCGCCGGTGGCGGGCGTTACGATGGTTCTGCTCGCTTCTTGCTTCGCCGCTGGGTGGATATCGTTAACTCCGTTTATCGCCCCTCGCGCTCCCTGCGAGGGCGGGTGAATCAGCGAGTCGGTTTTTTTGCCAGCTCGCGGTCGATGATCTTCTGAAAGTCGGCGATCGGCTGGGCGCCGACGAGCATGCGGCCGTTGATGAAGAAGGTCGGCGTTCCCGTCGCGCCGAGACGGCTTCCTTCCTCCACGTCGCTCGCGACGGTGGTCTGATTTTTGCCGCTGTCCAAGCATTTATCGAAATCTTCGCCGCCTAGCTTCAACTCGCGCGCGTACTGCTTGAGCTCCGCCGGGGAGAGTCTCGGCGAGCGCTCGAAGAGGAGATCATGATATTCCCAAAACTTTCCTTGCTCCGCCGCGCAGCGCGCCGCCTCGTGCGCCTTGGGCGCCAGCGGATGGAGGTGGGGAATCGGAAAATCGCGGAAGACCCATTTTACTTTGCCGGCGTACTGCGACATCAACTGATGCATCGTGTCCGTGGCGGCCTGGCAGTACGGGCATTGGAAGTCGGAAAACTCGACGATCGTGACCGCGGCGTCTTTCGCCCCCCGCGCGAAGCCTTTGCCGGCGTCCACCTGCACGCGGGTGACGGCCGGCTCCTCGAGATAGACCGTCACTCCCGTTTTAACCCGAAGCGAACGAATGTAGGCTTCGCGCTCCTGGCTCACTTTTTGGCCGTTGAGATGTTCCCAGACTTTGAGCCGGAGCTGAGGATCGTCGGGTTGGGAGAACCGGCTTCGGTTCTGAGCGATAAAGGCGTCGATCTCGGCGTCGGAGACTTTTTGCGCCTTGGCGCTCACCTCTTGCTTGATCAGCTCGTCTATGGAGGTGCCGCGCCGCTTGGCTTCGGACTCTAATAGTTTCTGCTCCACGAGCTTCTCGAGCTTCTCTTCGATCAGCTTGTAGCGCTCGCGCTCGAGCTGAATGAGCTCGTTCTGAAGCGACCGCTGGATGTCCTCCAGACTGATGATCTCTTCGCCCACCTTGGCGGCGGGAGTTTCCTTCGTCTTGACGGTTGATACTTGCGCCGCGCCGGCGACGCGGGGGAGAAAGAGCGCCGCGATAAAGAGCGCTGCGATGAATGGCTTAGGGTGCAAAATGGCCTCGAATGGATCAGTGCTTAACAGAACGATACGGCGGAGTCAATTTCAGGAGGCCGCGGTTGATTTATCGTCTGCTTTCCCCTACTCTCTAGGGCTATGGCGCTGTTTCAGTACCGCGCCGCGGATTATTCCGGCAAGGTTGTCGAAGGGGTCATGGACGCCAATGCCGAACACGGCGTCGTCGCGCGCCTCCATGACATGGGCTTCGTTCCCTTGCGCATCTCCGCGCCGAACGAAGCGGCCGGCAAATCGACCTCCCACGGCGTTCCGCTTTTCCACCGCCGCAAAGTCAGCGAGAAGGGGCTGCTTCACTTTACCCAAGAGCTGAGCACGCTGCTCGGCGCCGGTCTGCCGCTCGACCGGAGCCTTTCCGTTCTGACGAATTTAGTCGAGGGGCAGGAATTCAAAACGATCGTTGGGCGGCTGTTGGAAGAGGTCCGTGCAGGAAAGTCGCTGGCGGTGGCGATGTCCGAGCACAGCGACGTGTTTCCCAAGCTCTACGTCAACATGATTCGCGCCGGTGAGGCGGGCGGAATTCTCGACAACGTGCTACGCCACCTGGTCGAGTATCTGGAGCGCTCGATCAGTCTCAAGGAGGATTTGAAAGCGGCGCTGACCTATCCGGTGATCCTCGCCACGGTGGCGGGACTGTCGTTGATCGTCCTTTTTGTTTACGTCATTCCCAGGTTCGCTCTTATATTTAAAGACATTCACCAGGCGATTCCCTTCATGGCCAAAATGCTGATCGGCTTCAGCCACATGCTCGCCCAGTACGGATGGATCGCGGTGCTGCTCATCATCGTCGGCGCCGCCGGCGGGTCGTTCTACGTCCGCAGCCCCGAGGGAAAGCTTCAGTGGGACCGCTGGCGTCTCAACGCCTGGCTCGTGGGCGATCTCATGCGCCAACTCGAAGTCGCGCGCTTCGCCAGAACGCTGGGCGCGCTCCTTAAAGGAGGCGTGCCGCTGCTGGAAGCGTTGGGCACGGTTCAAGGCGTCGTCGGCAACCGGCTGATCGCGCGCGCCATAGCCCAGGTGCAAATCCGAGTGCGGGAAGGCAAGGGGATGGTCGCGCCGTTGACGGAAAGCGGGCTCTTTCCGCCTCTGGCGCTGCACATGATCGCCGTGGGCCAGGAGACCGGCCGCCTCGAAGGAATGCTCGTGAGCGTGGCGGACCACTTCGACCAAGAGGTCAAGCGCACAACCAAGCGGCTCACTTCCTTGCTGGAGCCGGCGCTGATCCTTGGCATGGGTTTGGTCGTGGGAGTGGTTGTCATTTCTATGCTGACGGCGATTTTCAGCATCAACGACTTGCCCTTCTAAGAAAGAGAGAGATCAAGTGATCCGAAGATACGAAAAATTTTTTCGTCCCTTGCGCCGCTTAACGCGCCGCTCAGGATTTACGCTCGTCGAGCTGCTCGTCGTCATGGTCATTATCGGGCTCCTCGCCGCGTTGGTCGTTCCGCGCTACATCGGCACCGAAGAAAAAGCGAAGGTGAAAGCTGCCAGGGCTCAAATCGAGCTGCTGAGCACGGCATTGGATACGTTCCGCCTCGACGTCGGACGCTATCCCACCACCGAGGAGGGACTCGATTCTCTCCTGCGCAAGCCTTCCAGCGCGGACCGGTGGGATGGTCCTTATCTAAGAAAGGAAGTTCCGCTCGATCCATGGCAAAAGCCGTACATTTATAAAAGCCCGGGCGATCACGGTGCTTTCGACCTGATCTCGTTCGGCGCCGACAACGCTCCGGGAGGAGACGGAACCAATCGCGATGTTACGAGCTGGGAAGGGTAAGCGCGGCTTTTCGCTGCTCGAGCTCCTGGTGGTTCTTTCTCTCATCGGAGTCGTGGCTGTGATGACTTTGCCGTCGCTTGAGAGCGGAATCCGCAAGCGCCAGGTGAGACAGTCCGTGCTTAGTCTCGCCGCGGTGGCTCGCGACCTGCGCCGACGCGCGATCGACGAAGGCACGCTCAAGCAGCTTGTCTTGAGCCCGGGCGAGGACAGCTATCTCGCTTCGGACGCCGAAATTGTCCGCTTGCCCGAGGCAGTCAAGATCACCGGCGTCGCCGGCGGCGAGCCCATGGGAAACCGGCTGACGCAATTTGTTTTTTTTCCCAACGGCAGCATTATCGGCGGCGCGATCGAACTTTCCGATAAAAAAGGCGCGACATACCTGATTCGTTTCGAGCCGCTGGTGGGCCGGGTCGTCGTGACGCAGCCGTGAAAAGCGAAAAGATGAAAGCTGAAAGATGAAATCGAAAATCGGCAATCGAAAATCTAAAATCGAAAATGGCTTTACCCTTTTGGAGGTGGTCGTCGCAATGGCGATCGTCGGTCTGGGCGTGGTGACCTTGATCGAGGTCTTTTCCATGGGGCTCAGGCTCGAAACCGCCAGCGCCGCGCGCACCACCGCGGTCGCTTACAGCCGGCAGGTGATGGATACGGTCTTAATCCGCAAATCTTTCGACGCGCGCGGAGATTCGGGCTCCATCGGCAAGACCCATCGTTGGCAGGTGGACATCCAGCCTCTCAGAGACGACACCCAGATCGCGACCAACTGGAACATCAACCAGATCACGCTCAGAATGCGCTACCCGGACGGCGAGCGCGACAAATGGGTGGAGATAAAGACGCTTCGCATCCAAAAAAAGAAGGAACAATAAAAATCTTGCTCTTAAAATCCAAAATCCAAAACCGATCCTTCGGCAAGCCGAGAATCGGCCCTGAGCGGAGTCGAACGGGTCCAAAATCCAAAATCGACGGCGGCTTCACCCTGATCGAGGTGACGATCGCGATCACGTTGCTGGCGCTGATTGTCCTGATGCTTTACGGCTCGTTCTATCTCGGTGAAAGGGCGATGGCCAAGGCGCAAGAGCGTTCCGATCAAAGCCAATCGCTCCGGAGTTTCGAGGAGTTTCTTGCGGCATACATCCACTCGGCCCATCCCTATCGCCCTACGACCCGGGATCCGGCGGTCTATTTTATCGGCGATGACCGCAGCGTTGAATTCGTCTCCTCGCTCTCGACCGGGCTGGGAGGCCGAGGCATGGCGAAGAT
Source organism: Candidatus Binatia bacterium (assembly GCA_036504975.1). Lineage (NCBI taxonomy): Bacteria > Candidatus Binatota > Binatia (SeqCode) > Binatia bacterium. Next base: position 14,645 of record DASXUF010000198.1, read on the forward strand.
ACGCATCGCTGCGGATTCGGCGGGCAGCAGCGGCGCGACGTTAACGCTGGATGAGGAAATGCCGGTGCGCATGAGCGACAAAGGACTGGGCAGCGGCGGCGGAGGCTATCGGAACAGCATCGTTCTCGCCGCAGGACTTAGAAGCTTTCGCATCGAGTACCTCGACCCTCAAAGCGAGAACGAGAACTGGGTCGATGAATGGGATGGGCGGCAGCGTCGGGCTCTGCCCAGGGCGGTGCGTCTCAGCTTTCACGGCGACCGGAGGAACGAAGTACGCTGGGTGTTTCCCATCATGATCGGCGTCCTGGGTGCATCATCATGAAAAAGCGCTCAGCACTCAGCGCTCAACACTCGGCACTTTCGAATGAGCGCGGCGTGGCGCTGGTGATCGTGCTGTGGATTTTTATTTTTCTTTTCGTCGTGGCCTTCGATTTTTCCGCTTCGGTCCGCGAGGAAGGCATGGCGACCTACCGTTACGCTCAGGAGGCGGAGGGCTATTATCTCGCGCTCGCGGGCTTTCAGCAGGGGGTCTATGAACTGCTCAAGCTCTCGGCGCAGACGGGGCAGGTCGTTCTCCAACAGGGCGACGATCTGTTCGAAGGGAATTGGAAAAAAGGCACGCTCGGCCAGGGAGTCTACGAAGTGCGCTTCGTGGACGAGGCGGGAAAGATCAACTTGAACCGCGCCAACGACGACACGCTGAGACGCATCTTCATGCACCTGGGGGTGGACGAGCGGCAGAGGAATATCATCGTCGATTCCATCATGGACTGGCGCGATGAAGACGATCTCCATCGGGTGAACGGCGCGGAAAGCGATTATTATCTTACGCTCTCGCCTCCGTATACCGCCAGGAACGGCGCTTTCGACGCGGTGGAGGATCTTCTTTGGGTGAAGGGGATGACCGCGGAGCTTTTCTACGGCCGGGAGGGAGGAGTCGGGCTCAAAGAGATTTTTACCCTGGACAGCCCCGCGGGCGTCAACCTGCGCACGATGACGGCGCCGGTCTGCGTCGCGCTTCTCGGCATTCCGCTCGAGAAGTGCCGGGCGTTCATCGAGCAAAGGGCGAAACTTTCGGAGAAGACTCTGGCGGATCTTTTGCGGCTCTTGGGGATCGCCGACGATTCCTTGATCCGCCGCCAGGTGATGTTTGCCAATCCGACGATCATCTCGATCGAGGCGAAGGGACATCAGGCGGACTCGCCCACGGAGCGGCAGGTGAGGGGCGTCGTCCGCATCCTCGGCGGCGACCGCGGCTTTGAGCTCCTGCGCTGGCTGGATCGGGACTCGGTAAGAGTTCAAAGGGTCGGCGGACTCATCGGAGAAGAGGAAGGACGAGCGGGTCGACTATGATTTCCCCGCGTTGGTTTAAAGATCTCTCACGCGCCGATTTTGTAAGAAGCGTCGGGCTCTACGTCACGCTCGAGCGCTTTTATCTCGTGCGCATGCGGAAGAGCCTGCTGAACCTCGCCGTGCTCGAGACCGAGACGCGCGAGATCGCGCCCGGAGAAGATTCGGCGGCGCGGAAGCAAGCCCTCGCCGACGCGCTTCGCTCTCTGCCGCGCTTCGATCCCGCCAAGGACCCTCTTTACGTCTGTCTTTCGTCGGACCAGGTGGTCAGCCTGGAGATTTTTTTGCCGCAAATCGCCGGGGAAAATCTCTCCCAGGTGGTGGATTACGAGATCGAAAGGCAGCTTCCGTTTCGCCGCGAGGAGATCTACTACGATTTTCTTCCCATGGGCGTGAAAGGGGACAAGGTCGGGGTGCTTCTCTTTGCGGTGCAGAAAAAAATCGTCGACGACATCGTCGAGGTGCTTTCCGGCTTCGGCGCCAAGCCCCGCGCCGTGGAAAGCTCGGCGACGGCGCTGTCCAACTATCTGCTTTTTTGCACCGGCGGGCTGAGCGGGCCCGCCTTGCTCCTCGGCGGCCAAAACCACGACTGGGAGATGACCGGTCTCAGCCCGCGCGGCGAAGGCTGGAGGCGTGAGGCGGTGTTCGCCTTCAGCCACCGCCTGCCCCATTCCGATTGGGCGCAAGGTCCGGGCCGAGAGCTTTTTTACAGGTCGCTCCGCGACTCGCCGCGCTTCTTCGGCTGGGGCAACGCAGCGGAATTCTTACGCTCGGTGAGCGAGGAAGCCGTGCCCTATGAGGACCTGTTCGAGCTGGGAAAAGGCAAGTTGGCCAAGGGCGAGGAAATGGCGGCCGATCCCGCCTTTATTCCCGCGGCCGGCGCCGCGCTGAGCGGGCTCCGCGAGGCGACGTTCGCGGTCAATCTCGGTGCCGGCGCCAAGAAAGAGAAGGGCGGAAGGGAGCTTTCCTGGCTGAACACGTCGCTCGCCGTTTTGCTCCTGCTCGGCCTGCTCGGCTGGGGCGGCAGTTATGCCGTCAAAGACGAGATGCGGCTCCGCCAGTTGCAGAAAGAAAACCAGAAGATCGCGCCGGCCGTCGAGGCGCTCCGCCGCGAAGAAACGGAGCTCAACCGCCTGCGCAAAGAGATCGCCTTTTTCACCGAGCACAAACAGCGCCGCGGCGTCGTCACGCATATCCTGGACGAGCTTTCGCGCGTCGTGCCCGCCAACTCTTATGTTTCCAACCTGCGCTTTCGTGAAAACACCCTGGAGCTTCAGGGCAGCGCGGAAAGCGCGTCCAACTTGATTCCTTTACTGGAGCGCTCTCCGGTATTCGAGAACGTGACGTTCAACGCGCCTTCGAGCAAGGGCCGCGACAATAAGGAGACGTTTTCGCTCAAGGCCGAGATCGAGCGGACGAAAGCGAGCGCGCCGAAACCATGAATCGTATCGCGCTCATCTGGAAGCGGTTCTCCAAGCGGGAAAGGGGTCTGGTGATCGCGACCCTGGCGATCTTTGTCGCGCTGCTGGGCCGCATGTTTGTGCTCGGACCGTTTCTCGAGCGCAGAGAATGGGCTAAAAGCCAGCTCGAAATCCAGCCCCAGCGGCTGGAAAAAAACCTGCGCTACATCGACCGCAAGAGCGACATCATGGCCGGTCTCGAGAAAGCCCGGGCCGAGCTCAAGTCCTTGGAGCCGCTGCTGCTCACGAGCGATACCGCCTCGGTGAGCGCCTCCGACCTGCAGCAGACGGTGCAGGGATTGGCGTCGCGCGGCGGCGCCCAGGTCATCTCCACCCGAGTCCTGAGTCCCGAGACCCTGGGTCCGTTCACGCGGATTCCCATCCAATTGGAGATCAGCGGGCTGATCGAACAGGTGGCCGGCCTGATCCAGGGGATCGAATCGGCTCCCAAGCTCCTCGTGGTCAACGAGATCAACGTTCGCTCGTTTGCCATCGTCGGCGCCGCGCCTCGCCGTCCGGATGGGACCGCCACTCAACCACAGCAAAACCTGCGCGTGAGTCTGACCGTCTCGGGCTTCGTGCGCAACCAGCCTGCGGCTGCTTCTTCCAAGGAAGCAATATCGGGTGCCGAAGGAAGCGCGCAAGACAGTGGCAATCGGGTCGAGAGGCGGCCCAGGCTTGAAAGTGATCAGTAGGGTAAACAGAGGATCAAGGAAGCATCATTTGACGCGCTAGCGTATCCCATGCGTTCTGTGATATATAACACCCTTCTGGTAAATATAACGTTGATGGAGGTTGAGCTATTTTTAAGCGTTCTTCTTTACTGAGCCTCTTACTGCTGGTCTCGATCGGGTTTGTAGGCGCAAGCACTTATCAGCTCTGGAAAACGGGGCCCTGGGACTTGCCTTCCCCGGCGAGAGCCAAAGATAGCGCGCCCGCGCTCGCGGCCAATGAAGAGACGCCGGAGTTCCAGGTGGCCAACACGCGCAACATCATCGAAAAAAATCTTTTCGATCCGGAGCGCGGCGCCAACCGGACGAAGGAAGCCGAAGCGTCGGCGGCGGCGACGCAGCGCGTCCGCAGCCTGGTGCTTCTGGGCACCGCAATTTTGGGCAACAGCCGCTACGCCATCATCCAGGAGCCGTCCACCGCCGGCCGCGGTCCCACGAAGGCGCAGCCCGGCAATTCAGGACAAATGCGCCTCAAGCTCGGAGACGCGCTGGAAGGTTTTAAGCTGTCGGAGATTCGGGACAAGAGCGTGGTCTTTACCAAAGGCGCCTCCCGGGTGGAAGTGACGATCGATTTCTTTCGTCCCGGCGAGGAGCCGCCGCCGTCGCGTGCGCCGATACCTCCGCGACCCGGAGTCGGAGCAAGCATTCCGCCGCGCGCCGCGCAGGGCGCCGCAACGCCTTCGAATCCCGGGAACGAGGGAAACCCAGGCGGCGCAAGGAGAGCGCTCAGGGGAGAGCGGCAGCTTCAGCCGCCGCAGCAACCGGCCGGGCAGCCGCCGCAGAGAATTGCGCCGCAAGGGGAGAACGCTCCGGCCGAGTGATCTAAGGCGCCAAAGGAGGGAAGCATGGCAGGGAGAATGTCGCGCAAGAACATTCTAGTTGCGGTTCCGCTGTTGTTCGTGTTCCTGACGACTTCGGGTCCGACGGGCATGATGGTTCGCGCGCAGGAAACCAAGCAGCGGGGCGGGGAAGAGAGCCAGGCTGAACCTAAGGACGCAGATGAGCCGGAAGAGCAGGAAACCCCGACTCCGCCGACGCCCCCGGCACGGCCTCAACCGGGAGTCCGCGGCCGACCGCCCGTGGCAACGCCCGAGCGGCGTTTGGTTCCACCTCCCTCGGCTTCCAGGGCCGAAATGGTCTCGCTCAACTTCAACGGCGCCAACCTCATCGAAGTCATCCACGTTTTGGCGCAGCATCTGAAGCTCACCTACACGATCGATCCTGAAGTCAAAGGCACCGTAACGATCAACAGCGCCGAGCCACTCAGAAAAGACGACCTGATGCCGATCTTCCATCAGATTCTCAGGATGAACGACGCCGTCGCCATCAAGACCGGCGATCTTTACCGCATCGCTCCGATCGCGAAAGGCAAAGGGCTGGCCCGGCCGGCGGGTCCTGACAACGAAACCGGCTACGCCATTCAAGTCGTTCCGGTGCGTTTTTTCTCCGTAGCCGAGATGAAGCGGCTGCTTGCCCCGTTCGTCACTCCCGGCGGCGAGGTGCTCGATTTTCCGCGCGGGAATTTCCTCATGATCGTCGATCTGCCCTCGAACGTGCAGCGGCTGATGGAGATCCGTGACGTGATCGACGTCCAGACTTTTGTCGGAACCCGGACGGAGATCTATCAGCCCAAAGTCGCCAGCGCCGATGAGCTGGCGGCGGAGATGACCAAGGTCATGCAATCCTACGCCTCTTCGGCCTCTCAGGCGGAGGGGTTCGCTGCGCAGTTTCTGTCGATTCCGCGGATCAATCAGCTCCTGGTCGTCGCCGACAGCGAGGCGGCGTGGGTATACGTCCGGCGCTGGCTCGAGCGGCTCGACACCATCGGCGAAGGGCCGGGGAGAAGGATTCACATTTATCCGGTTGAAAACAGCAAGGCAGTCGACCTCGCCGATGTATTGACCCAGGTGCTTGGCATCTCCGGCGGCCCGAGAAGAGAGCAGGGACGGACTCTGGAGCAGCTCCACCGCGGCACATCGGGCGCAGCGATACCGACGACGCCCGGTTTGCTGCGGCAGCCGGGAACCGGATTTGGAACATTTGGAGGCCAACCATCGACCATGGGGGGCATCAATGCGCTTGCTCCGGCGCAGCAGCAGCCGCAACCCGGCGCGCCGCCGCCGCAGACGACCACGCGCCCGCCGGCGGGACGGCCCGACGCGAGACCCGACGCCCGGCAGCAGGAAGCCAAGCAGGAAGAGTTGCGCATCGTCGCCGATCAGACGACAAACACGCTGATCATTTTCGGCACGGCGCAGGAATTTCAAAACATTAAAAATATTCTCAAGGATCTCGACATCCCGCCGCGCCAGGTGGTGCTCGAATGTTTAGTCGCGGAGGTGAAACTCAGCGGCAGCAACAGTTTGGGCTTCGATTACCAGGGCTTGCTGGGGCTTAGAAAAGGCGGTAGATTTACGGGCGATTTTTCGACGACCACAACGAGCACAACCGACGGAACTACGACGACGACCGTAGTTCCCGGTCCGCAGGTTTTCGGCTCGACGGGCATCGCGGCGCTGGTCGGGAGCAACAATGTCCGCGGCTTGGTTACCGCGCTCCAGAGCAACGACCGCTCGAAGATTCTCGCCTCTCCGACGATTCTCGCGACCGACAATCAACCGGCCCGCATCCAGGTCGGGGACGAGATCCCGATAGCCACGGGTTCGCTCACGGCTTTGGCGGGGGCGACGACAAGCGATCTGGCGACCGCCACGACGATTCAGTCCCGCAACACGGGAAAGATCTTGACTATCATTCCCCAGGTCAATTCCAAAGGGCTTGTCAATCTACAGCTCAAGGTCGAGGTGAGCAAGCAAGGCGGTAATGTCGTCGTCGGCAACCAGCAAACCACTTTCCCCTCCTTCTCCACGCGCGACGTGGAGACGACCGCGGTGGTCAAGGACGGCGAGACTCTGGTGATCGGCGGTATTTTCAGCGAAGACAGGAGCAACGGCCGGAGCGGCGTTCCGTATCTTATGGACATCCCGGTGTTCGGCTGGTTTTTCAGGAAAACAACGGACACATTGACCGAGCGAACGGAGCTCATCATTCTTATCACGCCGCGCGTGATCCGCGACGTGGATGAGTCCCGGAGAGTCACCGACGAGTTTAGAGAAAAGCTCCGCACGGTCGCCGGGGAGATCGAGAGAATGAGGCGCGGGGGAGCGAGAGACGACTTGCCGCCGCCGAAGGTTGAGCCCCTTGCTCCCGAGAAGGAATCGCGGGTGATTCCGGAAATCATCGGCCCGGAAAATAGCGCTGCGGGTGGCCGAGAAGCGGCCATCGCCGAGACCTCGGTGAGGAAATGGACGGTTCAGGTTGACGCCTATCCGGACGAACTATCGTCGCGCATGGTGGTTCGGAGGCTGAAGCAAAAAGGCTACGATCCCTACGTGCTCGTGGCCAACGTCAAAGGGCGCGATTGGTACCGGGTCCGGGTGGGCCGCTTCGCTACGCGCCGTGAAGCCAAAGAATTGCTGGAGGAACTCCAAAGCAAAGAGAAATTCACCATGGCGATGGCGGTGAGCCGGTAAGATTCGTATTTAGTGATCGTCGCTCAACGGGTTTACACCCTGTCAACTCTTGGCGAAGCTCGGACGGCCGTTCGAGCTTCGCCGTTTTTCCCTCCCTATGCCTTCTGAGTTGTTCCATTTGCTCGAGACACTCCTCCCGCTTCCGACGGCGCCGTTTCAGGAGCGCTTTGTCAGCGCGTTCATTTGCGGCGAACTGAAGACGGTCGGGCTCGACTTTACCGTCGACGAGTACAGCAACATCATCGCGGGTTCCGACGGCGAACCTTCGCTCGCCTGCGTCGCGCACATGGACCATCCGGGCTTCGAGATCGCCGAAGCCTCGGACGGGACGGCGAAGGCTTCATGGTTCGGCGGCGTGGCCGCCAAGTATTTTCCCGGCGCGCGCGTCGTCGTATACGATCAAAACTCGGGCGCGGTGCGCGCGCGGGGCGTTGTCCGAAAGATCATCAAGAATGCTCAGGGGCGGGTGGAACAGATGTTTTTGCGGCTAAACGGCAACGTAGCGCCGGGAGATTTCGGGACATGGGATTTAGTACCGTTCCGCCGCCAGGGCGAGCTGATCCACACCAAAGGGGCCGACGACCTGGTCGGCTGCGCGACCATCTTGACCCTGCTGAAAGAGGTCAAGAAGCGCGGCATCCAGACCGGAATCCGCGCCGTGTTCACGCGCGCCGAAGAGCATGGCTTCCTCGGCACTCTGGGAATGATTCGCTCGGGCTCGCTGCCGCGTTCGACTAGGATCATCTCCGTCGAAACCAGCAAAGCGCTGCCGGGCGTGATTTTGGGCGGCGGTCCGGTGATCCGCCTCGGCGATCGCGGCAGCATGTTCGATCACCGGATAGTTCTGTTCATGGACAGCATCGCGCGCGCATTACAGAAGAAAGACCGGCGCTTTTGTTACCAGCGACGGGTCATGGACGGCGGCACTTGCGAGGCGACGCCTTATCAACTAAACGGCTACATCGCCGGCGGCGTCTCGATCCCCTTGCACAACTATCATAACCAGGGCAAAACGAGGATCGGCGCCGAGGCGGTCCATTTGCGCGATGTCGAAGGCGCGGTGCGCTTTCTTGCGGAGCTGGCGCTCGGGATGGAGAGCTTCGATGTTGCGGTCGAAGAGATGCGCGCGCGCATAGAAGGCGGTTGGGAAAAGTATGGGGCGAGGCTGCTCAAATAAAAATGGAGTACTGGAGTGATGGAGTAATGGAAGGGAGCATAGGGTTTTCCCAGCACTCCAATACTTCAACACTCCATTTTCCTAACGCGTGGCAGTTTGTTATGATGACTTGAAGGCGAGGGGCGACGTGAATCCAAAACAGCTTACGATTGAAAAAGTTCAAGAAGCGCTCGGCAAAGAGAAATACATTTGCGACCGGTCGCTGGCGACCGTCGTCTATCTATCGATCGCCATGGGGAAGCCTTTGCTGCTCGAAGGCGAGGCCGGCGTTGGCAAGACCGAAGTCGCCAAAGTATTGGCGGGGATCATGGAGACGAAGCTGATCCGTCTCCAGTGCTACGAAGGCCTGGACGCCAACACGGCGCTTTACGAGTGGAACTATCCCAAGCAGATGCTCCGCATCAAGCTCGAAGAGGTCGGCAAGCGCGATCGCGGGAGCGTGGCGACGGAAATCTTTACCGAGGAATATCTGGTCAAACGGCCGCTGCTGGAAGCGATTCAAGGCAACGGCGCGACGCCGCCGGTGCTCCTCATCGACGAGATCGACCGGGCCGACATGGAGTTCGAAGCCTTTCTGCTCGAAGTGCTGTCGGATTTTCAGATCACGATCCCGGAGCTGGGGACGATCCGGGCGGAGATGCGGCCGTATGTCTTTTTAACCTCGAACCGGACGCGGGAGATTCACGACGCCCTCAAGCGCCGTTGTCTCTACCACTGGATCGATTACCCGACCTTCGAGAAGGAGCGCGAGATCATAGCGACGAAGTTTCCCCGGATCCGCGAGCGGCTGGCCGATCAGATCTGCTTCTTCATGCAGCAGGTGCGGCAGATGAATTTCTACAAGCGGCCGGGCGTCGCGGAGACTCTCGATTGGGCGGCGGCGCTGATCGCGCTCAATCGCGACGAGCTCGACGAAAAGACCGTCGAGGAGACCGTGGGGTGTGTGTTCAAGTACCGCGAGGACCTGCACCACATGCAGGAAGAACTGGCGGGCAAAAGAATCGACCTCGAACCGGAGGGGAAAGGCGCCGGCGCGGTTTCGGTTTGAGCATGGAAATCTCCGACGAGCGCATTCTTCAAACGGTCGACCGCTTTGCAGCGCTGCGCGGCCAGGGAACGGTCGCGAACGTGATAGCGTTCAGCCGGGTTTTGAAAGAACTTGGGATCAAGATCGGTTTCAGCCAGGTCATGGATACGAGCCGCGCCGTCGAATTTGTCGACATCGGCTGCCGGGCAGATTTCCGCGCAGCGCTGCGCTCCAACCTGGTTGCCAACAAGGAAGAAATGGCTGTGTTCGAGCGCGCGTTCAAGCTCTTTTGGCGCGCCGGCACGTCCGAGGAGATACTCACCGAGGCGTCGGACATTCCTTCGTTTCCCTCCGACGACGCCAAGCGGGAGCAGGGAAGCGGCGAGAACACGGAAGAGCTCTTGGCCTCGCTCTCCGGCGCCGAAGCCGGAAGGGACGGCGAGACGGAGCAGGTTTCCATTCCCACGTACAGCCCGAGCGAGTCGCTCAGCAAAAAAGATTTCAGCGACCTCGGAATCGAAGAAAGCCGCGCCATGAGCCGCGCGATTCTTCTCATCGCCACGAAGATCGCGACGCAGATGAGCCGGCGCAAGAAGCGCGCGACCAGAGGCGAAGAGGTGGACCCGCGCTCGACCATGCGGAGGAGCGTCAAATACGGCGGCGAAGTCATCGAGCTCGCCCGCCGCAAGCGGAGAATCAAGAAAACCCGCGTCGTGTTGCTCTGCGACGTGAGCGGCTCCATGGACTGTTACAGCCGTTTCTTGATCCAGTTTATGTACGCCCTGCAGAACGAGCTGTGGGGAGTCGAGACGTTCGTTTTCAGCACCTCGCTCAGCCGCATCACGCACCTGATCCGCTCGAAAGAGATCGCCGGCGCGCTGGAGAGAATTTCCCATTCGGTCTTGGGCTGGTCCGGCGGCACGAACATCGGCCGCTCGCTCGCCGCTTTCAACCGCGACTTCGCCCCCAGCCTGGTGACGCATCGGACCGTGGTCGTGATCATCAGCGACGGCTGGGACCGGGGCGACGTGTCTCTGCTAGAGCGCGAGATGCAAACGCTCAAGCGGCGCTGCTACAAGATCGTCTGGCTCAATCCTTTGTTGGCGAGCGAAAACTACGAGCCGCTATGCAAGGGAATGCAAGCGGCGCTTCCTTATCTGGATGTCTTTTTGTCCGTGCACAATCTCAAGAGTCTGGTGACTCTTGGCCGGACGTTGCAAAAGATGGTGGCGTAAAATGCAGAATATAGAATCCAGAATTCAGAATTCAGAATGTAATCAGAGCGGGGGCGGGGATTCTGACTACTGGATTCTGGCTTCTGACCCCTAGGAGGTGTTTATGGCAGGACCCGGCATGTGCCATGACGTCGAGGGCAGGAAGAAAGATTCGATCTATCATCAGATCAAGGACTTTCTCGACAAAGGCGAAACGCTCGCCGTCGCCACGATCGTCTCGACGAAGGGATCGACGCCGCGGGAAGTCGGCGCGAAGATGGTCGTGACCGCGTGGGGGGAAATCCTGGGAACGATCGGCGGTGGATGCGGCGAGGCCGACGTCAAGCGCGAGGCGATCGAAGTCATCCGCACGCGCCAGCCCCGAACCGTGCGCGTCGATCTTCTGGACGACATCGCGTCCGACAGCCCGGCGGTTTGCGGCGGCATCATGAACGTCTTCATTGAGCCGTGGTGGAATGAAGAAGGCGGTAGGCGATAGGCGCTCCCCTCACCCTTCCCTCTCCCCCGCAACGGGGGAGAGGATAAAGGAGAGGGGGCCATGGACCGAATGAAGAAAGTTTAAACGTTCAAGCTGTAGCCATGGAGAAACTGGTCGAAGAACTCGTGAGAATTCAGGAAGAGGGGGCGTCCGGAGTATTGGCCACCGTCGTGGAGGCGGAAAAATGCGACGCCGTGGCGGCGGGGCAAAAATATCTCGTCCGCGACGGCAAGCCGATCGTCGGCACGATTCGCCACGAAAGCCTGCTGGAGGCGCTGGTCAAAGAGGCGGATGTTCGTCTCAAGGAGGAGAAATCGAAGCTCGTTTCTCTGGAGCTGCCCGGCACGGGCGATAAAGTCGAGGTCTTCTTCGAAGTTCTTCCCGCGCCGCCGAAGTTGATCGTCGTCGGCGCCGGCCACATCGCCGTGCCGCTCGTTAAATTCGCCAAGCTCCTCGACTTTCACGTGACCGTGCTCGATGACCGCATTCTCTTCGCCAACCGCGAGCGGTTTCCCGACGCCGACGAAGTACAGGTCAGCGACATGGCGGCGGCGCTGAAGGCGCTGCCGATCACCCCTTCCACGTACATCGTTCTCATCACGCGCGGCCACAAGTACGACGAGCCGTGTCTCCGCGAGATCGTCCATAGCCGGGCCAAATACATCGGCATGATCGGGAGCCGGCGCCGCATCAAGGCATTATTCGAGAAGTTCCGCAACGAAGAGAAGATTGCGGAAGAAATCCTTCAACGGGTCTATGCCCCGATCGGCCTCGACATCGCGACCGAAACGCCGGAGGAGATCGCGCTCTCGATCATGGCCGAAGTCATCAAAGTCCGCCGCGGCGGAGAGGCGCGGTCGCTGTCGGGCAAATGACCTCAATGCGAAAAAGAGGCGCTCAGGGCGAGACTTTCGACCGCAGCCGATGGGTCGCTGCCTCGAGGGCCGCCCCCGCCGCTACCCCGGAGTGCTTACTCCCCAGGTTCGGGCCTGACGGAACCAGGGCGTCCCTACGTCTGCGGTCTCCAGTCTCACCCCTTCGCGCCTTATGAGGAGCAAGTGGGAAGGAAAATTACCGGGGTGGTTTTCAGCGATCTCGGCCGCGCGGCGTCCTTCATGGCGCTGGATTGGGTGCAAAGCTCGCTCGGCGACAAGCTGGGATTTTTCCCCTACCCCGGGACGCTCAATCTGAAGTTGGAGACGGCCCACGCGAAAGAGTTATGGCGCGAGGTGCGCGCAAGCATGGAGGGAATCGAAATCGCCGCGCCGGATGCCGCCTTCTGTCAGGCCCGTTGCTTTTTGGTCGAGATTGGGGGTAAACATCAAGGCGCCGTGATTCTGCCCGAGGTCGAGGGCTATCCGGCGGACAAGGTCGAAGTGGTTGCTTCCGTCCGGCTAAAGGATGAGCTTGGGTTCGCGGACGGAGAGCAAGTGACATTGCAGTTCGTGGAGTGAGGTCCGTAGAAGACCGTTCGTACTTCGACAAGCTCAGCACGAACGGTGTACTTTTACCCGGTCACCCTGAGCATGTCGAAGGGCGACCGCCGCTTGGATAATTTTCTATGAAGCGACTCATCATTGGCATCTCGGGCGCAACCGGAGCCATTTATGGCGTGCGCATGCTCGAGGTCCTGTCCCGGCTGAAGGACGTCGAGACACATCTCGTGATGACCCGTGCAGCCAAGATGACGATCCAGGTCGAGACGCCTCATTCCGTGAAGGACGTCGAGGCTCTGGCGGACGTGGTGCACGACATCAACAATATCGGCGCAAGCATTTCCAGCGGCTCATTCCGCACCGCTGGAATGGTCATCGCGCCCTGCTCGATGAAATCGATGGGCGGGATCGCCCATTCGGTCGGCGGCGATCTCTTGGTCCGCGCCGCCGACGTTATTCTCAAGGAAAGAAAAAAGCTCGTCCTAGTCGCCCGCGAGACGCCGCTTCACCTGGGCCATCTGGAGAGCATGGTGGCGCTGACAAGGATGGGCGCGGTGATATTTCCCCCTGTCCCCGCGTTCTACCATCGCCCCAAGACCCTCGACGATATTATCAATCAAACCGTGAGCCGCATCCTTGATCAATTCGACATCGACGTGACTTTGTTCGAGCGCTGGAGCGACGAGCAGATGAGCCGCCATCCCGGCGCCGAGCGGGTGGTCTCCGTCGTTCCGCGCAAGGAAGCCAGACCGGTCAAAAAGACCAAGTGATATTCTCTTCACTCCATGCCTTCATCCGGTGGTAAAAAACCACTCACCGCGACCCAACGCAGGAAAAAAGAGCACCTGGAACTCTGTCTCGACCCGCCATCGGTCGCGGGCCCAAAGGGCACGGGACTGGACCGGTACGCCTTTGTTCACAACGCCCTGCCGGAGATCGACATCGACGAGATCGACCTCGGAACGAATTTTCTCGGCAAGCGCCTAAAGGCGCCGCTCTTGATCTCTTCGATGACCGGCGGTTTCGACATGGCCCGCACGGTCAATCGCAATCTCGCCGCGGCGGCGCAAAGGCTCGGCCTGGCGATGGGCGTCGGTTCGCAGCGCGTGGCGATCGAGGAGCCGAGCGCGGCGGATTCTTTCAAGGTAAGAGATCTGGCGCCCGACATTCTCCTGCTCGGAAATCTCGGCGCGGTGCAGCTCAATTACGGCTACGGCGTCGAGCAGTGCCGCAAAGCGGTCGGCATGATCGGCGCCGACGGGCTGATTCTTCATCTCAATGTCTTGCAGGAAGCGGTGCAGCCCGAGGGCAACCGAAATTTCAAAGGGCTGGCGCGTCGGATCGCCAATGTCTGCCGCGAGCTGGAAGTTCCGGTCGTGGCCAAGGAGGTGGGTTTCGGCATCTCCGCGGATGCGGCGCTGAGACTCAAGCAGGCCGGGGTCAAGGCCATCGACGTGGCGGGCCGCGGCGGAACGTCTTGGTACGCGGTGGAGGCCAAGCGCTCGGCGCAAAAGGGCCAAGCGCACGAGCTGACGTTCGCCGATTGGGGCATCCCGACCGAGGAGGCTTTGGTTCAGGTGCGCCGGGCCGTGCCGGATTTGGAGCTGGTCGCGTCGGGCGGAATCCGTAACGGCCTCAACGTCGCCAAGGCGATCGCGCTGGGCGCCAACGTCGCCGCCATCGGACAGCCGCTGCTGGAGCCGGCTTTGGAATCGGCGGACAAGGTGGTAGAATCCTTGGCCAAAGTGATTCACGAGATCAAGGTAGCGATGTTATGCGTCGGCGCGGGCGACCTCGCGGCGCTCGGCAAGGCGCCGCTGGTGCGACAATAGTGCTGAGGATCGAGTGCTGAGAGGTTGTGAAAAAATTCGTTCATGGTTCGACAAGCTCACCACGAACGGGATAACATCGATGGAAGTTCGAGGACTTAGCCGTTCGTCCTGAGCCCGTCGAAGGGCGATCGGCGATTTTTTCACAAGCTCTGAGTGC
>DASXUF010000199.1 GCA_036504975.1 Candidatus Binatia bacterium
AGAAAATTTGACCATGCAAACCCATCGCTAACAACTCCACCCATCCCCTCAAAGACACCGGGGCCTATGGCCCCTGCAATTCCACCGAATAATGCCCCCATACCGATGTTATAGCCGAAGTTGCCTCCATTGATCGCCGTATTGACGGCTGCTGCCGCCATTCCTCCCAGCATACCGGCAAGTATAGCGCCGCCGCCCATGTACCAAGTAGCCCAACCGACCACAATCCCCGTGATGAGAGCCGGGAGGGATTTGAAGAAGTTTTTGAAAAAGTTCCCGAGGTCGCTCCAGAAGTCGTGACCGGTCGGGTCGATGTACTTGACGGGATTGTTTCTGACGTAGCTGTAACGATTGAGCGTCTGAGGATCGCCCGGCGACGGAACGATCGGATCGGGAGAAATAAACCGCGCCAGGTCGGGATCATAGTATCTGGCGCCATAGTAGTAGAGACCGAACTCCGGATCAAGAATCTGGCCGGTGAACCGCCGCTCGGACTCAAGATTCGTCCCCTCACTGCGAGATATTTTTCCCCACTTCCGGGCGTCGAGAAGCTTCTAACAAGTGGAGGATTATTTCTCAAGAGTAAAATCTAGCTGCGCGGCCTCGTTGAGGCTGCCACGACTTCTGTGAAGACTAGCCGTTGTCCTTCGACATTGATCGACAACCTGCAGCGTCCGGCCCGAGCGAGGAATAGACGACGATCTCTATTCGCAACTCACCCGACTCGCTCCCGGCAAAGTGGCGGAGGGAAGAAAAAAGATTTTTCGGAACGCTAGTTGATCGTCAGGCTCAAAACTTTCTGGTCCTCACCGCCCAAAACATCGACGACCTTGAAGGTTAGCGCCACGGGGGCGACGGTCGGTGCTGCCGGTATGCCGCTGATCACCCCAGTCGCGGGAGCCAGGCTTAGCCCCGCAGGTAAATTGCCCGACTCCTCCGTCCACGTGCGCGGCGCCTTCCCGCCCGAGGCCGCGAGCGTCTTACTGTAGCTATGTCCACTGGTTCCCGTTGGTAACGAACTCGTTGTAATCGTGATGGCCTTTTTGACGACTATCTTAAATCTGCGCTTTAGAGAGGCGCCGAGCTGATCGGTGATCCGGACAGTGAAAAATTTCCCCAAGAGAGCCGGAACCGTGGGAGTCCCCTCCAACATACCGTTTGCGACGTTCGGCGTGAGACCCGCCGGATAACTTCCTCCCGTTTTAGTGATCGTGTAGGGCGGAAGACCTCCGGTTACCAAAGGCTCGCTGTAAGCTACGGCGACCTCCGCGACCGGAAGAGGAGATGTACTGAGCGTCATCGGTGGAACGTCGGGACTAATGCTCAACAACCCGACTGCCGTAAGGAATTGTCCATCGGGGTTGGTAATCGTGACATCCCATGTCCCCTGGCTCGCCCCCGTCGTGTCAAGATTGAGCGTAATCCGGGTCGGAGAAACAAAAGTTACGGAGTTGACGACTACACCGCCGGTTACGGAAGCTGAGAGACGATTGAACCCTGGCCCTCCCGTGTCCGGACCAGGATCGAAGAACTCCGAACCGGAGACCGACGTTCCGTCGATCGTCACGTCGACCGAAGCTTGTCCTACCTCTACCGCCGCTGGACTCGCCGAGGCCGGAGTCGCCGGCGGAGCGGCTACCAGTTTTATCGCCCGAACACCCCACGTATCGGTCGCGCTCGCGTACTCCTGAAAGGTCCACATCGTCATGTTGTCGTTCGGATCGACGCCGACTTGGGAATAATCTCCCCAGCGCTCTGTACCCACAACAAACGTGTCATAGGAAAACGTGCTGCTTTGAGCGAGCGTAGGCGCTTGGGTCGTCCCGAGAGCGTCCGTGCGCAGGCGGCCGGCAGCCACGATGCCGGCAAATCCGGTGCTGGCATTGGCACTGGCTCGGCTCGCCGCGATCGCCATGTGGCCCTGTCCGGACATCGCCACGCTCGGAATCCAATAGCCAAACGGAGTGCTCGCTGCGGAATCGAAAAGAGTTCCGCTTTGAATGAGATTCGGCGTGCCGGAAAGGTTCCCGATCTGGTACCAGCGGGAGCCGTTGCGCCCGCCCAAGTTACTGCCAACCCCGGCGCTATTCACTTGAATGTTGTGCGCCGTCCACAAAGTTTTGGCGCCGGTGATCGCGTTGGTGTGAATGGACGCGGCGTATAGACGATCATCCAATGCGTCGAGATTCGGACCGGGAGAGGGCTGCACCTGGTCGATAGGAGATGTCGTCGTCGGAACGGCCAGCGTCAGGTTTCCCGAGATCGAAGGGGTTCCGCCGGGGTTGCTGACGCGCCTCAGGACGAGCTTGTTGAAGGTACACACGTCAACGCCGATGAAATAGCCGGTGGTCGCATTCGGATCGTCGTTGTGGACTCCTTGAGGGGTGAAGAGGCCGGTGCTGGGGCACGTGTTGCCGGCAACGTGGCGGAACGCCGTGACCGTGAGAGTATTCGCAAGCAGATCGGCCTTGTTGATGACGAAGGCGGTGGTGCCGGTGAAGAAGTTGCCGTTGAACATATTGACACCCACGTAGAGAGCGAACTTGTCCACGCCGAGCGTATCGTAATCGGCGAACAAGCCGGTATCGACGTTGGGAGTCGGGCCGACCTGGTCGTTCTGAAAGCTGAAGAACGTAAAGCTCGAAAGGTTCGTGATCGTAGAGCCGCTGCTAACCGCGATCAGAATATTGTTGACGTTGTCCAGATCGATAATCGTGACGAACCAGCGGCCGGACAACCGATCGTAACGGACATGGGGGTCGCTCGTGCCGTTGACATTTCCTCCCACGGAAGCGAAGAAGCTGTCGGTATCCGTGTTGAGCCCGCCGAGAACGCCCGCCTTGTTGAAGACTTTGATCCTGTTGTTCGTGGCTACGAGGACCTGCGTGGGACCGACCGCGCCCATGCTGTCGGGGGGGACGCAATTGCAGCCCGGCTCGGTGGAGTCGACGCCTAAAAAACTTGTCCCGATGGTTTGAGGATTGCGCGGGCTAGGGACGGGTCGAGTCCGCGGCGCGCTATTCGCCGCCGGCCATTGGGAGACTTCCGGCGCCGGCGAATCACCTTCGGTCTTCGGCAGCCCCTTGAGCAGCGGCTTCCTCGGCCGTGGCGCGAACACTGCGCTGTCGGCGGCGCTCCGGCGCTGCGCTTCGCGGGCCATGATTTCCTCTACGGTTTCGGTGATGCCCGGCGCGCCTCTCCACGGAACGCCTTGTTCGTAAACATCGCCGGATTGCTCCGCGCCATCCTCGATGCCCTGCGCAACGCCGTCCGCGGCGAACAGGTGCGGGAGACGAGTCGCCTGGATGGTGACTTCTAGCAGGGCAAAGAACAGGACGAACCAGGAGTAGCGGCGTATCAATTGTCTAGCACGATAAAACATGCGTACTCCTTCGCTTCTAAATAGTCCGGCGGCTAAACCAGCGGCTTCTCAATTTTCTTTCGTTAACGGATACCGGTGTCGATACGGATGTCCAAACGTCGCTCTTGTCCCTCGTTAACTGTTACGGTGGCAGGTAGTTCCCTGGTGAAGCCGCCGCGGGGAAACGCGCCCGAAGAAATGCGATAGGAGCCCGGCGGCAGGTTGACACGATACTCACCCTGATCGTCGGTCACTGCCGACGCGACCTGCCGTCCGTCCAGACTGGAGACGATGACGCGAAAGCCGGAGACGGGCTCTGCTCCGCGTGTGCCCGGCCGTTCCACCGGAGCGAGCGGTCCTCTTGTTACTTTACCGGTAAGAGTTCCCATTCCCACTTGGGACTGTGTCTGCGAGAGACGGGATTCGCGTGGACTGATTGAATCAGGAGCGGATCCGCAAGCAACGACGATCATGGCCGGCAAACAGAGCGAGAGCATGAAGCTTAACCGAGCCATCGTTCTGCTAAGAATTACTCGACACACCTATTGAGTGTCAATCGATCCACTCACTGTGGCGACTGAAGCACAGAGGGCCGCCATGCGGCGGCCCCCTGTTCCGTCAGCCATAATTGAGCTGATCAGCAGAAGCCGATACGTGCGATGCGCGTGCCCCACAGGCTTTGAGTGTTGATCTTTTCATTAACGATCCAAGCCCGGTCGCCAGCAGAGCAGCCGGGATAGACCTGGGGATCTATGGAAACCGCCGAGTAGTCGCCCCACCGGCATGGTGGAGATCCACACGTAAAGTCGTTGTAGAATGTCGGACTGGTGAATATCGCAGTGCCGGGGCTGTTCATGCTGCCAAGAGCATCTCCGGACTGCCGTCCAGAAAATCTCACCTGCGCTTGCAATGGTGGCACCCCTGTATCAGTCGCCGACCAAGTGACAAAGGCATCGTTATTATCATTCGCCGCGATCGAGGGGTTGAAGTCGTCCGATGTGCCGGTCGCGAAGAAGAGCCCGCTTTGAGTGATCGCATTCGTGGATGTGTTGATTTCATAGAACCTCGGCGCGGCGAACCCGACAAAATTGATCGTGTGCACGTTCCAAAGCGAGTCGCCGATCTGCGTGCTGGCATTCTGAAAGCGATTATCGAGGGTGTCGAGCACGGCTCCTGTGCCGGGTTGAAGCGCATTGGGGGGACTAGTATAGGCGGTTACGGCTATACTGGACTGGAGTGTAAGGGATGCGGCGGCAGGCTGGCTCAGGTTCTCCCCTATGAAGAGGTCCAAATCGCTGTCAGCCGGCTCAGCTGCCACTAAAAATGTCCCATCATGTTGGTCAAGGACGATGGGCGGCGCCAGCGTGCCTGCGAGTCCGGTGAATAACGGGACAGAGAAACCGAGGCCGTTGTAAACGCGCGCCTTGGCGACGGGCATCATCGCCGCGCCTAGGAAATTGATTGCACCGTCAAAGATATTGCCGGTGATGATCACGGCGTCCTGATCCATTCCCAGTTGCGGAAAATCCCAAAAGTCGCCGGGATCACCGCTAAAGAAAACTGTATATTTCCACCAAGCGCCGCCGGGATTCGAGGTCTGAGAAACGGCAAGATAAAACTTGCGGATTGGATCGACGACTGACGTTGGCGCTCTGGTCGCCACGATAACAAAACGATTCCAGGTTCTGTCATAGACGACGCGCGGATCGAAGACATCCTCGACAACGCCGAAGAAGCCACTTAAGGAGAAGGCCTTAACGAATCCGCCGCCTTTATTGTAAATGCTGATGCGCGAATTGGTGATCTCTACAAAATTTTTGAGGCCCACTGCTCCGTGCGTGTCCGGTGGAGCGCAGAGTCCGCCGCCGCAGGAGGCGACTTCAGAAACTCCGTTAAAGTTTGGACCTGTGAGAAAGGGAGGGGCAAGTGGCTGAGGGCCGCTAACCCCGGATCGGGATCCACGTGTCCCTAGTTCGGCGGCTCTCTTTGCTGCATCGTATTTCTCGCGGCTTATCGTCGGCAAAAACGGCTTGTTAAATGGACGTCGTGGCATGAGCGCAAAGGCGGCTTGATCTTTTTCCATCGCTTCCTCGGTTCGCTCCTCCACCTCGACCGAGGTTGCCACGCCCGTTGCCTTGATCACGGTTCCCGGCGCCCTCTTAGCGGGCTCAGCCGGCGCGCTCGCCGCCCAAAAACCGACGATGAGGGCGACTAACCCTATCGCCACGCTACGAAGTAAATATTTTTGCTTTACTGCCATAATCCCTCCTTGAAGTTAATCTACATTTCGTCTGAATCGCGCTCACTTTGATGACCCGCGCCTTCACAAATGTTCCTCTTTCGACCCTTTTGTGATCTTTTGGCACAATGTACTCGAATGGAGATGGTGGTGAGTGCCTGGCTGGGATTTTTTTCGCGCAGCCAGTCTGAAATTGCGTGTGGGTGTTGTCAACTAATTTCCCGGGCTGTCGGAAATGGCGCTATCCATATCATTATCGGGGCAATTTCGTCAAGCGCATTGACGTGACACTATGCGCCTCTCGCGATCCTCGAACTTTGTTTCGCCGCGCAAAGCTGGTAAGAATTTTTGATTGCTATGGTTCGCGAAGAGAGAGTCGCATTCCAAAACGCGCGCAAGCAAAAGCTCGTCGGAGTTCTGCACCGGCCAGCGATGCCGCCGGACGCGGCGGCGATTCTCTGTCACGGGATGGAGTCGAGCAAGGAGATGAAGAAGTAAAACTGCCGGCCTCCTAGAACCCGCAGCCCCGATTGTCGAACGGATCTTGGATTAAGGAGGGGGCCCTTTCAATCCTGTCAAAATGACACTATCATCTGTTGCATTATGACATGGTACCAACCTCGCGCCATCGCTCGCCTCGTGGAAGATTCCCTGGAGGAAATGCCGGTCGTTATCGTGACCGGGCTCCGGCAGACGGGCAAGAGCACGTTTCTCCAACACGAGAAGGCTCTGTCCTCGCGCCGTTATGTGACCCTGGACGATTTTTCTCAACTTGCGGCGGCCCGGAGCGACCCCGAAGGTTTCGTTCGATCGGACGAGCCCCTGACCGTCGACGAGGCGCAAAAGTGTCCCGAGCTGCTCACCGCCATCAAGCGGGAGGTGGATCGCTCGCGGCGGCCCGGCCGGTTCCTGCTCTCCGGTTCGGCCAACTTCAGCTTGCTGCGCGGCGTCACGGAAAGCTTGGCCGGTCGCGCTCTGTATCTCACGCTTCATCCATTCGACAGGAGGGAACTGCAAGGCAAGATACGCACTGTCCCGTTTGTCAAAAAAGCTTTCGAGAACGGGGCACCGCCAAAGCATGCGGCGGTCGGCGATATCGCCGTGAAGGACATTCTCCTTGGCGGTCTGCCGCCGGTTTGCCTCAAGCTCACGCGCCGGCCGGAATTGTGGTTTAAAGGATACGAACAGACCTACCTGGAACGGGACGTGCGCGAGTTGAGCCGTGTCGTCGATCTTGTCTCTTTCCGCAACCTTCTTGGGTTGACGGCTCTTCGCACCGGCCGGATATTGACCGTCAGCGAGCTTGGCCGAGACGCCAAGCTCAACGCCGCTACGACGGCGCGCTATCTCAGTCTGCTGGAAGCCTCTTTTGTGGTGGTCCGCCTAAGCCCATACTTTGCCAATCGAGCGAGCCGGCTCATTAAGTCTCCCAAGCTCTACATCAGCGACTCAGGACTCGCCGCCCATCTCGCCGGCATCGACGAAAATCGCGCGGCAATCGATCCGATGAAAGGAGCGCTTTTGGAAACCTACGTGGCGCAAAACTTGGCGGCGGTGCTCGAATCCGAGTGCACCGGCGCCCGCCTTTCCTATTGGCACGTCCAGGGACGGCACGAAGTCGATTTTGTTATCGAGAAGGGGCGGGATACTTTGGCGATTGAAGTCAAAGCCGCAGCGCGCTGGGACGAGCGCGACCTCGCGGGTCTAAAGGCTTTCCTCCATAAAACCAAACAGTGCCGCCTGGCGATTCTCGCGTATGGGGGACGCGAAACGGTTCGCCTAGGCGACCGCTTGTGGGCGGCGCCGCTGGCGGCGGTCTTAAGTTGACTCGCTTTCCCTTCCCCACGTAAACCTGTTAGGAATCTTTTTTGCCGTCTATGCCACGTGAAGAGAGAATCACGTTCCACAATGGCCGCAAGCAGAAGCTCGTCGGAGTTCTGCATCGTCCGGCGGTAAAGCCGAACGCGGCGGCGATTCTTTGTCACGGCATGGAGTCGAGCAAGGAAAGCGAGAAGATCGTCGCGTTGAGCCGGCAACTGGCGGAACGAGGAATTCTCGCTTTGCGTTTCGATTTTGCCGGCTCGGGCGAGTCGGAGGGCAAGTTCGAGAAGATGACCTACAGCGGCGAAGTCGAAAATTTGCGCGCGGCGTATAACTTCGCCCTTCAATACGAACCGAGGAAGATCGGCATCTTCGGCTCCAGCATGGGAGGAACCGTCGCGGTAATGTTCGCGGCCCAAGAGAAAACCGTTGCGGCGCTCGCGACCGTCGCCGCGCCGGTTCACCCGGAGAAATTCAGCGCGAAGCTCTTAACGCCGGAAGAAACGCGGCAGTGGCGCACGCGGGGCTACATCATCTATCATGACAAGCGGCTAAATGTTTCATTGCTCGACGATATGGAAAGACTCGACGTGCCGAAAGCCGCGCGGAAAATCTCCTGCCCCGCCCTCGTCATTCACGGCGACAAAGACGACACCGTGCCGGTCGAAGAAGGCCGCGAGCTTTTCGCCGCGCTCGCCGGACCGAAGCGGCTCTGCGTTATCGAAGGATCGGGCCACCGTCTCACCGAGCCGGCGCACTTGCAGAAAGCGCTCGCGGAGTCTATCGGCTGGTTGACGCAACATCTTGGGTGAGAAAAAATGACGCTATTCAGGGTTTCCTGTGAAGAATAATTCACCACCGAGACACGGAGTTCGCATGGTTCGACCCTTCGGCTTCGCTCAGGACAGGCTCCCTCGACTGCGCCTTTAGTCCCGAGCTTGTCGAGGGATCACCACGAGCGGAATTCTTCATAGCCGCGCATCCTGAGCTTTGTCGAAGGATGCGCCCTCCGCGCCTCGGCGGTGCGATCTCCGAGCCTTGCTTCACACGGAAGCCTGAAGTCCCAAAAATGATAACGCCTCTAGCAAAATCCTTCCTGCGCATCCAACCCCCTCACCTTAGTCCTCTCCCCCTCGCAGGGGGAGAGGGAAGGGTGAGGGGGATTTCTCTGCTTGTATTCCCTATCTGCTTGGCTCTATTTCTCTCCGGCTGCGGCAGGGACCTGAAAACGGCGCAGGGAGTCGCCGAGGAATTCATCGATCAACATTACGTCGAGATCAATTTGCAGAAAGCGCAAGAATACTCGGTCGGGCTGGCGCTTCAGAAGATCAACGAGGAGATCCGTTTGACCAGCGGCCAGACGATCGACGCCTCGACGCGCAAACCCAGGGTCCATTACCGCCTCGTGGAAAAGAAAGAGACGGAAGGACGCGTGCAATTTCTCTATCAAGGGACGATTCAGGCCGAGGACGCGCCGGAATTCACCCGGCGCTGGCTCATCATGGCGCGAAAAGAAGGCGATGGGTGGCGGGTCTCCAATTTCACCGAGTCGGATTGATGGAAACATTCAGGGCCGACACACAGGTCGGCCCCTACACGTCACGTAAATTTTCCGATGTAGGGGCGCACCTGCGTGTGCGCCCGCCGGCCGCTATTTTGCCCGCAGCTCTTCGTACGCCTGCCTCGCGATCGAAAAATCCACGACCTGACTGAGCGGAATCATCCGTTTTTCCCTGACCATCTCCTGCGCCGCCTGAATGCTGAGCAGCACCGCGCCGTCCGAAGTCGTCCCGTCGTCCTCCAGAGTCCTGGCTGTCAGATCCCACGTCTCCGCCGCGCGCTCGCGATCGAGCCGCCATTTCGCCATGAGGAGTCCGATCATCTCCTCGCGATTGGCCTTGGCGTAGGCGATCCCTTTGAGCAGCGCCCGGATCATCCGCTTGATCTGCCCCGGCTGCTCCTTGATCATTCGCGTGGACACGCCCACGCCGCCGCTGACCGCTTCCATCGCATCGCCGATGAAAACCAATCGCTTCAAGCCCAGCTGCTCGGCCTGAAAATCGGCGGGTACGCTGACGGTCGTCGCATCGACCACCCCCATCTTGAGCGCGCTGATCCGCTCGGGCGTGTTGCCGACGACGATGACGCTCATCTCGCGGTCCACGTCGATGCCGGCGTCTTTCAGCAAGCGCCGCGAGAGAAACGCTTCGCCGGCGGTGAGCGACGCGACGCCGAGCTTCTTGCCCTTGAGATCCTTGAGCGACTGGATGTGAGGCCGGACCATCAACGAGTAGAGCGGGCAGTCGTTCGAGACCATCACCACCTTGACCGGCAGGCCGTGCACCGCGGCGTTGATCGTCGTGCCGGCGAAATAACTGTATTGGAGATCGCCGGAGACGAGCGCTTTGACGCCCAGCTCGGGCCGCATGACGATCGTCTCGACGTCCAGGCCTTCGGTCTGGAAAATCCGCTTTTCCTTGGCGATGATGAGCGGAAAAGAGATGAGGCCGCCGGCGGAATAGGCGATGCGCACGCGCTCCAACGACTGCGCGTGTGGTTCGACACGCTCACCACCCTGAGCAAAGTCGAAGGGGAGCGCTTCCGCAAAGCCGAGGAAGAAAAAACAAAACAACGCTATGGCGACCATTTTTTTTCCTCCGGGCGTCATCCGCCCTGGCGCTCCCGCCATTTGAGATAGGCCCAAAGCCATACGGCCGAGTTCGCCCGTTCGGGCGGCGAAAGCAGCACGTCGTCCGCCGTCAAATAGGTCACGTCGCCCAGCGCGCGCGCCTGAATCAGCAGCCGCGCCGTCCGCTCATAGATCCACGCGCGGGCGAACGCCTCCTTGAGCGTTTCTCCCGCGACGACGATGCCGTGGCCGCGCATCGTCACGGCGCGGTTTTTTTGCATCAGCCGCGCCAGGTCGCGGCCGATCTCGGGCGTCGAGGCGGAGGTCGCGCTCGGATGGATCGGCACCCCTTCGATGAACCAGCGGCTCTGCTGATCGATCGCGCGGAGCGGTATCCCGGCGACGGAGAGCGCGATCGCGTTTTCCGGATGGACGTGAATGACCGCGTTCCAGCGTGGATCGGACTTGAATGCCTCGCTATAAATATGGATCTCGTTCGGCGGCTCGCGCTTGCCTTCCAGCCGCGCGCCGTCCATGTCGAAGAAGAGCAGCTCGTCGTAGTCGGAGGCGGCATCGAGCGGGGGACGCAGATATTGCAGCACAAACCCCTCCCGCCCGGGAACGCGGACCGCGACGTGGCCATAATAGCTCCCGGTATGCTTGACGAGCCAACGAGCGGCGAAATGGACGTCGTCGAGCAGCTCGGCGGCGATGCCGAGCCGCGACGGATCAACTGTACGCGCGGTAGATACCATCGAATTTAGCCAGCTTGAAGGCGACCATGTTCCGCGCGGCCTCGCGCACGGCGCGCTGCTGCGGCGGCGAAGTCGCGTAGCGCGCGACCACCTCGGCCGCCGCTTTCGTGTGCTCCTGGTCGGCTACTCTATGGACGGTGAAAAACTGGCACTCTTTGTCGCCGAGGCCGTAGTGGCGCCGGAGCTCGGTGTCGAACTCTTCCGAGTAGCGGCAGACCATGCTCTCGTTGACCAGCGCGCCGGTGCGCGTCTCGGCCGGAGTGCCGAGAAACATGCCACGAATCACGACGCTGGTGTGGGCGAGGCATTCGAAGACCGGCACGGCGTCGGTGAAGTCTTCTTCTTGGAGCCCGAGCGCGACGCCGAACTTCTTCGCCAGCTCGGGATGATACTGCTCTTCGTTGAACTGCTCGCGAAAATGCTCGTAGAGATCGGGGTTGGCGGCGTTCTTGGCCATGCAGAGGACGAGGCCTTTGCAGAGCGCAACGTTGTGCAGGTAGTGCTGGACGGCGAAGCCCTGGAGCCGGCGCTTGGATAACTTTCCCTCGCGCAGCTCGGAGAAGTAGCGGCTCTCCATGAGCCGCTCGACGCCCGGCTGAACGATCTCGCGGATGACCGAATCGACGAAAGCCTGATTCTCCATAACATCAAGATACTAGGAAAGGGATCGTTGGTTTGTCAACCGTGGCAGGGGCGGGTTTCAAACCCGCCCCTACGATGCGCGCGAAAACGTCACACCTGCCAGGATTCACTGATTGTTGCGGTCTGAGCTCGCGGATTCTCCCGATCCATTTCCCACATCAGAGGATTGACCACGATGTATTGACGGATACGGTTCAATTCGTCATCGTCGCGAACGATATGCTCGTAA
Source organism: Candidatus Binatia bacterium (assembly GCA_036504975.1). Lineage (NCBI taxonomy): Bacteria > Candidatus Binatota > Binatia (SeqCode) > Binatia bacterium. The sequence goes on from DASXUF010000199.1 coordinate 11,677, forward strand.
TAATTTCGCTGCCATAACCTGCCACAAAATCCGGGCCAGGCCGATTTCGCAGCAGCGTGGCGGAAACGGGCGGTGGTTAGCGATTTGAATCGGTGAACAACATCCGACAACGACATTGTAGGGGCAGGCCCCTACGCCTGCCCTGCGGCAGGGCAACCACGGGGGATTGCCCCTACATCAGGATGATCCTGTAAAACAATTATTCCGTGAAAATGGTTCGGCATCACCACGAATTCGTCAATGTTCACACCGACATAATGTTGCGGCAATTCCTCCCACACCGATTGGACCGTCCCTCCGGCATCATTCAAACCCATCTTCGCATCCACAATCTCTCCGAAAAGACACTCGCGACTGTAGGTACAGATCGTAATAAAATATGCGCCGGCTTGGCTGTAATTGTATCCACGCAGTCGGATGGACCTACGATGGTGTTTTTCACGATCTAATCGCAATCCTGCCACCTAATACAGCCGTAAAAACAACCGTTTTGTGGGCGCGGCCCCCCGTGGCCGCCCAAGGGCAGGCACAGGGGCCTGCCCCTAGAAAAACCGCAACATTTGGTAGCGACGGTTTTCAAACCCGCCCTACGAATGCCCCTAGCCTAGAAGGTCTTTCAACTGCTCCAGGGTGACCACCTTGGCGTAGACTTGACTGAGCGCGCTGAAGACGACCTTGCGGATCTCGTCCGGCGTGACGTGGCCCCAGCCGCAGTCTTTGATCTCGCGAACGCGCACGCAATCGGCGACGAGCAGAACGCGGAAGTCCCGATTGGCCGCGTCGCGGCAGGCGGTCTCGATGCCGTACTGGAGCGTGCTGCCGCAGACGATCAGCGTGTTCTTCCCCAGCGCGCGCATCTTCGCTTCCACCGGCGTGTCGATGAAAGCGCCCGACTTGTACTTGACGAAAACCGTGTCGCCGTCGCGCGGCGCGATCTCCGGCGGGATCTTCCGCGTCTCGTCGTCCATCGCCGCCATCGTATTGTAGCGCGTCACCACTCCGGGCGGCGGACGATAATCGCCGACGACGGCGTAGAAAAAAGGAAGGTTCTTTGTGCGGCAGAAATCGGCCAGCTTGGCGACGGTGGCGATGACGCTCGGACCGGTGGGATCGTAGAGCCGCTTGCCGGGTGTGCGCAGCCCCTCGCCGATGTCGTGGATCAGCAGCGCGCATTCGCCGGCGCTGACGGGGAATTCAACCATGCGTCTTACGCGGTCGGGACTTCGGCGACGGCCGTCGCCGGAGCTTCGGCGCGCCGACGGGGGATTTTCAACGCCAGGCCCGCCGCAATCAATGCGATGCTCCCGCCCGCGAGGAAGGCCATCTGGTAGTCGCCCAGCCAATCCCGCACGATGCCGCCGCCCGCGGCCATGAGCGCCGCGCCGATCTGGTGCGAGAGGAAGATCCAGCCGAAAATTTTTCCCACCGACTGCCGGCCGAAGGTGTCGGCGGTCAAAGCGATGGTGGGCGGCACCGTGGCGAACCAGTCCAGCCCGTAGATGACGGCAAAGATGAACAGCCCGGAGAAATCGGCGACAAAGGGAAGAATGAAAAGCGAGAGGCCGCGCAGCGCGTAAACCAGAGAAAGCCATTTGCGCGCCTCGACCCGGTCGATCATCCAACCGGAGAAGACCGTCCCGACGAAGTTAAGCCCGCCCATGACGCCGACGGTGGCGGCGGCGGTGACCTGGGGAATGCCGTGGTCGATGGAGTGAGGAATCAGGTGAGTGCCGACGAGCCCGTTCGCGGTTCCACCGCAGATAAAAAAGCTTCCGGCCAGAAGCCAGAAGGTGGAGGAGCGAAAAACTTCGGCGAGCGGCACGGAGTCCGATCCGCCGCCCGCGGCGCGGAGAGCGCCGAGCGGCTGCGCCCCCTGAGCGCTCGCGTCCTTTGAACCGTAGGGCTCAAGCCCCACCTCCGCCGGATCGTCCCGCATCCATAGATAGATGAACGGAATCAGCGTGAGCGTGACTGCGACCAGAATCCACGAGCCCGTGCGCCAGCCGCTCGTGACGATCGCCGCCATGAAGAGCGGGATGAAGATGAGTTGTCCCGTGGAGCTGGCGCTGTTTAAAATTCCCAAAACCAAGCCGCGTCGCTGCACGAACCAGCGGCTGGCCACCGTGGCGGAAAGCACCGAGCCGACCCCGCCGGCGCTGAGCCCGACCACGACACCCCACAGGAGAACCAGTTCCCAGTATGTCGTCATGAACGTCGTCCCGCTCACCCCGATCGCCAGGACCAGCAGGCTCGTCAACATCACGCGGCGCGGTCCAAAGCGCTCCATCAACCAACCCCCGAGCGGGGCGCCGACACCGAAGAGAAATAGGTTGATGCTCACGGCGAACGCGATGGCCGCCCGGCTCCAGCCGAACTCCATTTCGAAGGGATGGATCAAGACGCCCGGTGAAGAGCGGATGCCCGCGCTTGTGAGCGTGGTAAGGAAGCTTAGCGCCACGACCAGCCAGCCGTAATAGAAGCCGGTCGAAAGCGGGCGTTGACTCTGACCAGTCTGATTCTGCTGCATCTCTTGCTAATAACTCCATTCCCCCGGAATCACAACCTTTGCGCCGATTGACGGGGAAAAACAACGTTGATAAACCGTCTTCCCATATGAAAGGCAAGGAAACCAATTTGCTTCACGCCCTCGCCGCCGCCGGCGCGGCTCTCTTTTTAACCGGCTGGGCCTCGCCCGTGGAAGAAATTCCGTTCCTCCCCTCGCCGATGGAGGTCGTGGACCGGATGCTGGAGCTGGCGGAGGTCAAAAAAGGCGACGTGGTTTACGATCTGGGGAGCGGCGACGGGCGGATCGTGATTCGGGCGGCAAAAAAATTCGGCGTGAGGGCGGTCGGCATCGAGATGGATTCACGGCTGGTGGCGGAGGCGCGGGAGAAGGCCAAGCAGGAAAGAGTGGACCACCTGGTCGAATTTCTGATCGAAGACGCGCTCCAAGCCGACGTGTCCAACGCGACCGTGATTACGCTTTACATGCTGCCGTGGTTCAACGA
>DASXUF010000200.1 GCA_036504975.1 Candidatus Binatia bacterium
TCCCAATCGTGGTGGCCGAGCGGGTCTATCATCTTTGTCATTTGCCGCCTCCGTTGCGTTGCTTGCGAACTCTCTGTTTGATGATAGATATCATCCCATGGTATGAGCGGCAAAGGCCGGAGGGTGCTTTTATGATCAAAACCAAGGGAGTTTATCATATCGGAATTCCCGTGAACGATATGGAGCGCGCGGTCGGATTCTACACGAAACTTCTCGGCATGACCGTCGCCAAGCTCAATCGCGACGACATGGGCGACAAGCTCAACCGCGCCGATCTGCGCTCCGGTGACGACATGGTCGTGCTGTTCCAGCGCCCCCATGCCGTGGAGAAGAACGCGCTCAAGGAAGAAGGCGCGACGCATCAGGCTTTCGTCGTCGAGCCCGAGGACTTCGAGCTGGCGGTCAAAAAAATGAAAGACTGGTGCGTTAAAATCCACGAAGTTCCCACCGTGGAACGCGCCACCGGGCGCGGCTTTTATTTTTTCGACACCGAGGGAAACCTGCTCCAGCTTTACGCCCCGCCGAAGTAGCGCGCCGCGGCGCGATTTTGAAGCAACGTCGAAGAGGCGACAGCAGTGGGATTGAAGCTGACCATGACCTGCGGTCCGTACGATCGTGCTCAAGCCCTGATCGACGGGACGGTGAAGCCGGAAGGCATCGACCTCGACGTGCGCGTCGCGAAGGATCCGGGACGGCCGAAGGCGGTGCGCGACGGCAACTTCGACGTCGCCGAATTTTACAGCGGCCTCTACATCGCCGACCTGGCGCGCAAGACCTTCGGCTACACCGCCATCCCGATCTTCGTCAAGCGCATGTTCCGCCACTCGTACATCTACGTCAACAAGCGCGCGGGCATCCGCTCGCCCGCGGATCTGAACGGACGGCGCGTCGGCATCCAGACCTGGTTCACCACCACGGCGCTGTGGGCGCGCGGCCTTCTCGAAGACGAATACGGCGTGGACTTGGGCTCGATCACATGGGTCGCCGACCGCTGGGAAGGCATCGGCGATTGGAAGGCGCCGTCGTGGCTCAGGCTCGAGATCGCCCCCAAAGGCGTGAACCAACATGATCTGCTTGCGAGCGGTCAAGTGGCCGCCGGCATCACGACGGCGACGTGGGCGCCGGGAGATGCCGACATCGATTTTCTCTTTCCCAATCACGCGGCGTTGGAGCGCGACTATTTCAAGCGCACCGGCTTTTTCCCCATCATGCACACGCTGTTGATCAAAACCGAGGCGCTGGAGAAGCATCCGTGGGTGGCGATGAGCATATTCAACGCGTGGCAGGAATCGAAAGCGCGCTGCTACGAGTGGCTCGAATGGCAGCGCGTCCATCAAACTTCCCTTTGGTTCCGCGCGTTGTGGGAAGAAGAGCGCGCCGCGGCGGGCCGGGATATTTATCCGTGGGGATTTCACAAGACGCGCGCCGAGGTCGATAAGATGCTCGACTACTCGCACCGCCACGGCATGACGCCGAGACGGTTCGCGCCTGAGGATATGTTTCACCCGAGCACGCTGGAGACGTGAAAAGGATGAAGGATGAGGGCTGAAGGATGAAAAAATGCGCTCTTCCCTCATTCCCTTTCCGTTTTCCGCTTTCATATTTCATCCTTTCTCTGTAAGGAGGTATAATGATGGCTACCTATGTCGTCCTAGTCAACTTCACGGACCAGGGAGTCCGCAACGTCAAACAAACCACCGAAAGGGCCAAGGCGATAAGCGCAGCGGGAACGAAGCTCGGCGTCAAGGTCAAAGAGACCTATTGGACGATGGGCACGTGCGACGCCATCCTGATCGCCGACGCGCCCAACGACGAGGCGATGACGGCGCTGTCCTTGGCCGTCAGCTCGCTGGGGAACATACGCACCCAGACGATGCGCGCTTACTCGGCGGACGAGATGAACAAGATTATCGCCAAGATGCCGTGAGGGTCTGCTTCGTCAAACGTTATCGAAGGCGAAAGGCTTGAGAGAAAGGACAGTGACGTCAATGAATCAATCCATCGGCAAACGCTTTCCGGATCTGGAGATGGCGGCGGACGACGGCAGAAATCTCAAGCTGTCGGAGATCGCGGCGAATTTTCCGCTCATCCTGGTTTTCTACCGCGGCTATTGGTGACCGAAGTGCCAGGTGCAGTTGCGCCTGCTGACGGAGTTTCAGAAAGAGCTGGCGGTGAACTACTGCAAGCTCGCGGTCGCGAGCGTCGATCCGCCGGAGGTGAGCGCCGCCTTCAAAGCCGGACTCGGCGCGACCTTCCCGTTTTTGAGCGATCAAGACCGCGCCGTGGTACACGAGTTAGACATGGTCGAGAAGTCGAAATCCCGCGGCGAGACGGCGATCCCGTATGCTTTTTCGCTGTTGCCGGACCTAACCGTGCACAACATTTACTGCGGCTACTGGTTCGTCGGCCGCGCAACGATCGAAGAGCTGCGCCAGGACCTGCGCGCGATGATGAAAAAATGCCGCCGCGACTTCGACCCGCAGGCGTGAGTTTAATCTCATTAATCAATGTCGAAAGTAAAGAGCATCACCAGGCTTATTTACTGGCTGCTTCCAGTTTCGCTGTCTCTTCTAACCGTCTCGGCCTTTCTCCCTTCGCTGCAGAACGGATTTGTGGAGTGGGACGACGATCTGACTTTTCTGGAAAACCCCCATTACCGGGGATTGGGCTGGACGCAACTCTATTGGATGTTTACCACGTTCCATACGGGGCATTACCAGCCGCTCACCTGGATGACGTGGGGCATGGACTATCTTCTCTGGGGGCTGGATCCTTTCGGCTACCATTTGACCAACCTGCTGCTGCATGCGGCCAACGCGGTAGTCTTTTATTTTCTTGCCTTGCGGTTGTTGTCCCTGGCGCTTCGCTCCACCGAGAGCCGCAAAGATTTGGCTCTGACGGCAAGCGCCGGTTTTGCGGCGCTGCTTTTCGCGCTTCATCCCCTCAGGGTCGAATCGGTGGCTTGGGCGACCGAGCGGCGCGATGTCCTGTCGGCCTTATTCTACCTTTTGACGATTCTATGCTATCTGCGCGCCGCGGCACTCGCAGCGGACGGTCGCCGCCGCCTGTCCTGGCTGTTGGCCAGTCTGCTGCTCTATACTATGTCGCTGCTTTCCAAGGCCAGCGGCATTACGCTGCCGATCGTTCTTGTCGTGCTGGATGTCTATCCACTGAGACGCATTGGAAGTGGAGCGGAAAGCCGGTTTGGAGCGGCAAACCGCTGGGTCTGGTTTGAAAAAATTCCATTTTTGCTGCTGGCCTTGGCGGCCGGATCGATTGCAGCCGCCGCGCAACACAAGGCCGGGGCGATGGAAACTCTGCTTGACTACGGGGTCGCCCAGCGGTTGGCTCAAGTGGCATTCGGGCTCGCCTTCTATCTGTACAAGACGATTTTGCCTCTGCGACTGTCTCCTTTGTACGAAATTCCCAGCAGCTTTGATCCGTGGGATTGGCCCTTTCTGTTGAGCGCAGCCATCGTGATCGCGATCAGCCTCGGCTTGTTTTTCGTGAGGAACCGAAGGCCCGCTCTGCTCGCCGGTTGGATTTGTTATATCGTCGTCGCGGCCCCCGTGCTCGGGGTCCTGCAGAGCGGGCCGCAGTTTGCCGCCGACCGCTACACCTATCTTTCCTGCCTGCCTTGGGCGATGCTGGCGAGCGGCGCCATCCTTTTTTGGTGGCGCCGGCTCAACGGCCATGCAGGCCGGATGATTTCCGTCCTTGCCGGTGGCCTAGCCGTTGCCGTCGCGCTTGGCGTTGCGACCTGGAGACAAACACAGGTCTGGCACGACACGGAGCGTCTATGGCGATACGTCTTGGCGGTCACCGAGGATTCCCGCTTTCCATCGAGTATTGCGCATTACAATCTCGCGAGGTTCCTCACGAAGCGAGACCGCTTGGAAGAGGCCGTCGAGCATTACCGCCGTTCGCTCGGCATCGAGCCTGCGCGCGCCATCGCGCACAACAATCTGGGCAATCTTCTCGCAAAGCTGGGCCATCTCGACGAGGCAAAAAACCACTTGCGGGAAGCTACTAGAATCCTTCCTCATTACGCGGAAGCGTACAACAATTTAGGCAACATTGCAGCGATCGGGGGCGACTTTGGAGACGCGATCCTGCATTATCGTCGAACCCTGGAACTCAACCCGGCGTTGATCGACACCCGCTTCAATTTGGCTTTAGCTCTGACGAAGGAGCAACGGGTCGAGGAGGCAGGAGAGGAGTTTCAAAAGCTCGTCGACGCGCAGCCGGATTTTGCTGCCGCCCGCTACTATTTGGGTAATATTCTCCTCGCTCAAGGACAGATCGAAAAGGGGGTGGAGCAGCTAGAAGAGGCGGTCCGGCTCCAGCCGGAATTTGTGGCGCCGCACGAGGTTTTAGGAAAAATCCTCGGTTTGTTGGGCAGAAGAGACGAAGCCATCCGACATTATGAGGAAGCATTGCGGATACTAAAAACCCAGAAGCCAGAGCAGCCCCCCAGCTAGTTGCATTTCTCTCTGTCATAAACCACCCGTGTCATTGCGTTGTGGGCGAAACGCCTCATCACGACTTGCAAGATCGCGGATAAGCGATTAGACTTTTTTCATGAGTCCCGACGAGATTAAGACGACTTTGGAGACGGCGCTGCCCGATTCCGTCGTGCGGGTGGACGACCTGACCGGCGGCGGCGACCATTTTCAGGTTTGGATCATCTCTGAGGCCTTCGAGGGCAAGAGCCTTGTGGAACAACACCAGATCGTCTATGGAGTGCTCAAGGAAGGTCTGGGGAGCGAGCGCATCCACGCCCTGGCTCTCAAGACTTACACTCCGGCGCAATGGGAGCGCGCGGCGCAAAAATAAAGGAGGCCATTCATGGCTGATGACGTTCTATCTAAAATCGATCAGCAGGTGAAGAACAACAAAGTGATGCTGTACATGAAGGGCAACCCGAATGCTCCGCAGTGCGGCTTCTCGGCCCACACCGTGGAGATTTTACGGTCCTACGGCATTCCCTTTCAAACGGCGGACGTGCTGTCCGACCCTGCTGTGCGAGAGGGAATCAAGCGCTACTCCAACTGGCCGACGATCCCTCAGGTCTTCATCAACGGGAAATTCGTCGGCGGCTGCGACATCCTGCACGAGCTGCACGAGCGCGGCGAGTTGGAGCCGATGCTCAAGAGCGCGTTCGAAAAATAAGCCGGAGCGGAGGGTGCGGAGATGGCGGAAGCGGTCCGATTTTATTACAAAGCCACCTGAACGACCTGCCGCAAAGCAAGAAGTTTCTTGCAGGCAAAGAAAGTAGCGTTCGAAGAGCGGGAATACGGCAAAAATCCGCTTAGCGAGAAGGAGCTGCGCGAGCTGGTCGCCGACGAGCCGGTGGAGAACATCCTTAATTCGCGGAACGAGCTCTATCGCGAGCGGAACATGAAGCAGAAGCCGCCGTCGAAAGAAGAGGCAATCAAGCTCATTCTAAAGGAGCCGAACCTGCTGAGGCGGCCGGTGATCGTCAAAGGCAAGAAAAAGATTCTGGGTTTCAACGAGTCCGAGGTAGCCAAGCTTCTCTGACGGAGTCCGGGAGGTCGATATGCCCCGTTCGATTCGCCGCAATGAGCTGCACGCCCGCCGCGTAAGGCGCCGGAGCTTGAAAAAACTGCGCGCGCGCTTCGCCAAGGCCAAGACCAGCGCCGACAAGGAAAAAATCCTGGCCAAAGTCGCGCGCATCGCTCCGGGCGTCAGCCCCGACCAGTTCGTCGCCCCGATCAAGCCGGCCTAGCGGCGCTCATGCGCGAAGTTCTTACGAGCGGAAGCCGTGAGCGGTGAATCGGGCGTAATGATTAAGAAGAAGATTTCGAAATTAGCGGAAATCTGTCCGGATGTTCAATAGACTCAAGGGACAAATCTACGTCCAAGTCCGGCCAGTGCAGGTGATCCGGCTCAAACCACTCGACCCGCAATATTGCTCCGATCGGGGCATTCTTGAACCAAGGGAACTCACTGAAAGGCACGAAAAACTCCTTATCGCTCAGCAGAAGCCAGAATCCGTGCTTCGAGACGTGCGTAACCTCAGGGTCTGAAGTGTTTTTGCCAAGCTTTTCGGATTTCATCTTCATGTTCTTCTATAAGACTTCGAGCCGTGCCTAGGTCTTTGTTATTTAAGCCGTAATTCTGCGCCAATTCAAGTCTCGGCTCCATCCAGAACTTGGCTTCTCCATGTCCACAATGGACATGCACATGCATACGGGTTTCCTCGCGGGAGAAAAAAAGAACCGAAACCCTCTTTGCTCGAATATCGTTGGACTCACTGATCGCCAAATAGCTTTAGCCGACTCACTGTCCTTGCTCTTCTACGACGCCTGTCCTTGAATGCGCCGGCGCAATTCGAGCGGCGAGGAGACATTGTGGAAAATTTCCCGCACCCCGCCCGTTCCCGTCAGCGTGACCGAGCCGTAGCCGAAGATTCTTCCCGGCACGCTCTGATCGACCAGGATAGCCTCGACGTGCCTTAGCAATAACTCCAACGTCCGCCTGCGCACGAAACCCACCTTGAAGACGACGCGCTTCGTCGTAACGCCGAATTCCGAAGTCCTGTAATGCACGAAAGCCGGCAGCCAGACCAGGAAACCCAAGAGAGCGACGACGCCCGCGGTGATCGGCTCCACCCAGAGCAGCGCCGCTCCGACGGCGATGAGTAAAAACGACTTGAGAAAAATGATCCAGTGCAGGCGCGCCAGATAAACGATTCGCTCGTCCGGCAGCAGGTTCGATTCGATGTAGGCCACGTCTTTCTTTGCTAAATGCCGGTGCCAGCAACGAGCTCATAGTGCTCGACCGTAGGAAAGGGATCGTAGAAATGGTGCAGCAGGCGCTTCCACTCGAGATAGGCCGCCGATTTGCGAAAACCCTGGGTATGGTCCTCGATCGCGCGCCATCGTACGAGCAGAAGGTAGCGGTTCGGCGTCTCGATACAGCGCTGCAGTTCGTGCGAGAGATAACCCTCCGCGGATGCGATGATCGTCTGCGCTTCGGCAAAGGCCGCCTCGAAGCGACCCGTCTGCCCCGGCTTCACATCGAGAATCGCGACTTCAAGAATCATGACCGGCCGTCTTAACTCCTGCGCCCGACTTGGGCCCGTAGTGCGATGCGCGCGCGCTATCTCAGATAGCCCAGCAGCTCGTTGAAGTTCTTGATTCTCTTGACCCGCGGGTGCGCGAAGGACTGATTGTACTGGCGGTGCGGCATGATCACCGTGGCCTGGGTTTTTTCCGCCACCTCCCGGCAGTTTTCATAGCGATCGTCGACAAAAAGCTTGACGCCGAGGCTCTCGACCAGAGCGGATTTGTATTCCTGGGTGAAATGAATCACCGGCTTGCTGATGCCGTGCCTCTGCAGCCAGTCGGACGTAACCTGATGAATGTCGTAAGTATCGTGCCCATGGCGGTGGGTGATGAAGACGAGCTGCCCGCGGCGGCTTAGAGCCTCCAACGCCTCCCACTCCGACGGCGCCAACAGCGGAGCGAGCTGCGGCCAAAAGTCCCGCTCATGAGCGAGGCCGGCCAGGCATGCTCGCAGTTTTTCTTCCGTAAGCTCGGGATGGTCTCCGAAGTTGAGATCGGTGATCATCTCCGCCGCAAACGGACCGCAGCCGGTTTTTTTCTCCACAAAGCGGAGAAACGGACCGAGAAAATCCGCCACCACGCCGTCGATATCCATTCCAACAAGCATGGGAACAATGTAAGTGAAAAACTCCCCGCCGTCAAATATTTTGGCGGAACCTTTGAAAAAGGTTCATCTCGCCCGCCCGCGGGTCTCTCTCCGGGCCGATGCGATACGTCCGGTGTTACGCGGCACGAGAGTTCTAAAAGAAGCTCTACGGTACGCTTGATGTTCCTCGTCCCACGCATCGGCCCTCCAAGAAACCCCCAGGCGTGCTTTGCACTTCTCTCTGTTGACCCCGGCCCGCCGCTGACATAAATGTGGTGGCGGGAGATTCACCCATGAACGGAGAAAAGGAAAAAGTATTGCAGCAGCTCGATCGCGCGCGGCTCGTCGACATCGCTAAAAGAGTCGCCGACATAGTCAGCATCACCGGCGAAGAGAGCGAGATCGCCCATTATCTCGGCGGAGAGTTCGCTGGCCTCGGCATGGAAGTCCGCTACCAGGAGGTGGAAGAAGGACGGCCGAACGTCATCGGAACATTAAAAGGCTCCGGCGGCGGCGCGACCTTGATGTTCTGCGCCCACATGGATCACTTCGACAACCCGCAGGAGACAAAGGTCGAAGGCGACCGAATTTACGGCCGAGGCCTGGTCAACATGAAGAACGCTTTTCCCTGTTACATCGTGGCGGTGGAGATGCTGAAGAAATCCGGCTTACCGCTCAAAGGCGACATCATCATCTCCGGCGTCGTCGGCGAAATCGAGAAGGCGCAGGTCGGCAGGTTTTCCGGCAAAACCTACCGCGGCGCGGGCGTCGGCGCGCGCTACATGATGGACCACGGCGTCACCGCCGACATGTGCATCATCGGCGAGCCGACCGGATTGCAGCTTCAGATCGGCAACGCGGGATTGGTTTGGGCCGACGTGACGGTGGAAGGAAAAGCCGAGAACTTCGTGCTCCAGGCGAGCAAAGTCGCGCAGGCGATACAAGATTGGGAAAAAGACTATCAGCAAAAGTTCAAGCATCCTTTCATGCTGCCGACGGTCCAGATCGGCGCGATCGAAGGCGGCAACCCTTTCAAGCCCGGCACTCAGCCGGCGGCGCACCTCTATGTGATCGTGAAGACGCTGCCGGGGACGCCGACGATGCCGATCCAACGGGAGCTGGAAGCGGTCTGCGCGAAAGTAGAAGAACGAGAAAAAGACATCAAGACCAGAGTCCAGCTCTATTTATCCACGACCGGCTACGAGATCTCCAAAGACGAAAAAGTCGTGAAGGTCATGGAGCAGGCGCATCAACAGGTCTTCGGCAAGCCGGTGCAATACCCGATGGCCAAGCGCTACGGCATCACGAGCGACGGTTCGCGCATCGCGTCTTACGGAGTTCCGGTGATCACCTACGGCGCGGGCTTCGGAACGCATTTGATCGATCCCACCGAGCCCCGGATCACCGAGTGGGACAACCCTTCGGGGGTCCGGCGCGGCGTCGGCATCCAGAACATGGTGAACTGCACGAAAGTCTACGCGCTGGCGGCGCTGGAGGTGTGCGGCAAGACCCGGCAAGAGATCGGCCTCAAATAGAAACGCCGATGCATGTAACCCTGGCGCACTACCGCAACCGTTTTTGCATGTTTCGCACTTACTATGCGATCGCCGCGGGCATCGTGAAGGCCGACGGGCTCGACGTCTCCGTCGTCGAAGTTCCCGATCCTCCGAGCCGCGCGCAAGAGGAGGCGTTGATCGAAGGCGACGTCGAACTCGCCAATCTCTACCTGCCCAACTTTCTCCGCGTGAAACTTGCCGGCGCGCCGATCGCCGGAATTTCCACGGAATGGAAATCCACGGCCAAGGGCAACGGCATGTTCGTCCGCGCCGATGGGCCGGTGAAGAGACCGGAGGATCTGACCGGCCGCCGAGTCGCCTCGCATCATAAGACGCCGCACGCGGTGCACCGCTATCTGCTGAAACACCGCTACGGCGTCGACGAAGCGACGCTCGAATGGCAATCGTTCCCTCAGGAAGAACTGCTCGGAGCATTGAAGAACGGCGAAGCCGACGCCGTGGTGTTGATCGACCAGTTTTTTTTTCGCGGCGAGCGGGATCGGGAAGTGCGCTGCCTCTACACGGACGGGGAGGCATGGCAGGCGCTCACTGGCTTTCCCGAGATGATCAAGCACATGGTCGCCGTGCGCGAGCCGCTTCTGCGCGAGCATCCGGAGCTGAGAGAAAAACTTTTAAGCGCGTTTAAAGCGTCCTTCGCGTACAGCGAGCGGCACCTGGCGGAGATCGCCGATAAGTTCCTGGCGCGCTACGGCGGCGACCGCGAGGCGATTTTAGCCTCGGCGCGCTATCCCAAAATTGAATTCACTTTTACGGAAACGGAGCTGAAAATCGCCGAGGATGAAATGAAAATGCTCGTCGAGATGGGCGAGCTCGCGCGCGAGATTCCCATCGCGCCGCTCTTCGTGATATAGCAATTTTGAATTATGAATGATGAATTATGAATTTTAAATTCAAAACTCAAAATTCAAAATTCAACATTGTTCTAGCGGCGGCAACTTTTCTATTTTGCTTGCAGGCTGCAACGCCCGCTGCCCAAGAGAAGAAAAATATCCGCCTCGTTTTGGTGAGCCTCTCCTGGAACAGCGAGATTCCGCTTCGCGTCGCGATGGCCAAGGGCTACTTCAAAGAGCAGGGACTCAACGTCGAGCCGGTTTTTATTCGCGGCGGACCGGCGGCGTTGGCCGCGATGGTTTCGGGCGACGCCGACTTCGGCAGCATCGGCGGCGCCCAGGCCGTGATCCGCGCGCGCTCTCGCGGCCTCGACGTGTCTATCATCGGCTCGATATCGAACAGCGTCAACTACGCCGTCGTCGGCGCCAAAGGAGTCAAGACCGTCGCCGATCTCAAGGGTAAGATCGTCGGCGTAACCGGCGCCGGCGCGTTCTCCGACTTCGCCGTCCGGACCTATTTGAAAAAGCACGCCCTCGAACCGGACAAAGACGTGATCCTCCGCGCCGTCGGCAACACGACGATGCGCGCGGCGGCGCTGGAGAACGGTCTGGTCGCGGCCGCGCCGTTTTCTCCCGAGGACGCCGTCCGTCTCACGGCCAAAGGGTTCCCGCTGATCGTCAACATGAGCGAGTCGCTCGCGATCCCGCAAAGCATGCTCACCGCCCGCGACACCTTATTGGAAAAATATCCCGAAACCAGCAAGAGGTTTTTGAAGGCGCTGATCCTGGGAATCCAGCTCGCGAAAAAAAATAAAAAGGAAGCGATCAAGGCGGGCTACGAAGCCGGCCTCAAGGGCGAGCCCGACATCGTCGATCGATCCTACGACCTCTACGCTCCCGGCCTCACGCCGGATCTCTCGGTCGCCGTCGACGGCATCCAGCTCATGCTGGACGAGGACATCCGCTCCGGCCTGGTGGATAAAAAAATGACCGTCGAGCGCGTGATCAACGACCGCATCTTGAAACAGGCGCAGAACGAGCTCAGGCGCGAAGGCCGCCTGAGCCGCTAGCGCCGTCAACCGGAGGAAGTATGAAAATTTGCCATTACAACTCGAATCAAGCCGGCGTCATTGACGGCGACCAGGTCTATCCGATCGGAGAAGCTCTGGTGAAGGCCGGCCACGTGAGGGAGCGGTATACCATGCTGGGGGTGATCAACGCGCTGGCCAACGAGCCTGCCGCGATCGAGTGCGCGCGCGACGCTATGAAAACGGCTTCGCCCGTGCCGCTCGCCTCGGTCAAGTTGCTCGCGCCGATATTGAACCCGGGCTCGCTCTGGGCCGCGGCGGCGAACTACAAGGCGCACCAGGAAGAGATGAAGATCAAGATGGGAAGCTCGGATCGGTCGGAGCTCAGCAAGGACGATCTGATGGCCGAGTTTTTTTTGAAGCCGACCTCGTCGATCATCGGTCCCGGAGACACCGTGATCCTTCCCAAAATTTCCAAGGACGTGGACTTCGAGTGCGAGCTGTGCGCGGTGATGGGAAAGAAAGCGCGCTACGTGAGCGAGGAGAAAGCGCTCGAATATATCTTCGGCTACACGATCTGCTGGGACCTGAGCCAGCGCGATCCCTGGGGCCGCGGCCGGCACAACACGCGGAACCTACGCAAGGGCTTCGACACGTTCACCGCGCTCGGCCCGTGGATCGTAACTAAAGATGAGATTGACGAGCCGCAGAACCTCTCGATCGACGTCGAGCAGAACGGCAAGCCGGCGATGACCGCGCACACGAGCGACATGATATGCGGCATCCGCGAGCACATCCGCTTCTTGAGCAGTTGTCTGACCTTGCGCCCGGGCGATCTCATCACGACGGGCACGCCCGCGGGCGTGAAGAAGCTTGCCGACGGCGACCGGCTCAGGGGCACGATCGAGAAGATCGGCTCGATGGAATTGAAAGTCGCGGCGGAAAGATAGCGATCCGTAGTCGCCAGGAGGGCTGGAACGATGCAGCGAATCGCAAGTGCTTTCTTCGTCTTTCTTATAGGGACCGGAACTCTTGAAGCCCAGACGCCGTACTTCCAGAGAAAAACGATCAAGCTCATCGCCGGCTTTCCCGCCGGAGTCGCCTACGATCTCTACGCGCGGCTGACCGCGCCCTATCTAGTCAAACACATTCCCGGCAAGCCCGAGATCATCGTGCAAAATATGCCCGGCGCCGGCTCGATGATCGCGGCGAATTATCTTTACACCGTGGCGAAGCCCGACGGGCTGACGATCGGGTCCATTTTGCCCACGCTCTACTTCGACCAGTTGATCGGCCGCAACGAAGTCCAATTCGACTGGGCGAAATTTACCTGGATCGGCAGCTCCGACCGCTCGAATCACCTGCTCTACATGCGCGCCGATAGTCCGTACAAGACGATTCACGACGTGGCGAAGGCGGCGGAACCGCCCAAGTGCGGCAGCACGGGAACCGGAGCGACGGGGTATTACCTGCCGAAGCTCATCGAAGAAGCGCTGGGCACAAAGTTCAACGTCGTTACCGGCTATCCCGGCGGCGCCGATATCGATCTCGCGGCCGAGCGCGGCGAGATTCACTGTCGCGCGCTCACGATCGCGGCCTATTATTCGCGCGAGCCGTATCACACGTGGCGCAAGAACGGCTTTGTCCGAATCCTGCTTCAGACCGGCAAAAAGCCCGACGAGAGATTGCCCGACGCGCCGACATTTGCCAACCTCATGAACGAATACAAAACGCCCGAAGCCGCCCGGCGGCTTGCGACCGTCGTTCTGGCGGGCGGCGATTTCGGCCGGCCGATGGTCGCATCTCCGGGAACGGGCGCGGAGCAGGTTAAAATCCTGCGCGAAGCTTATCGGAAGGCGCTGAACGATCCCGAGCTTTTGGCCGAGGCGAAAAAGAAAGGACTGGACATCGATCCGACGCCGGGCGACGAGCTGGAAGCTCTGGCGAAAGAGGTCAACGTTCAACCGCGGCAAATCGTCGAGCGAATGAAAAAAATGCTGGAGAAGTAATCTTCGGCCCTCTGTTCGGGGGATTCACATGATCCACACGCGAATTTGCGACCTCCTCGGCATCGACCACCCCGTCGTTCTCGGCGGCATGGGAGGGGCGACTTCCGCGCCGCTCGTGGCGGCGGTCTCCAACGCGGGCGCGCTCGGCACACTGGGAACGTCCGGCATTAACGCCGCGCAGATCAAATCCGAGGCTGAAGCGATTCGCAAAGCAACGGACAAGCCGTTCGGCATCAACCACTTGCTCTTCGAGATTGATGAGGAACGCTTCTCCGTCACGCTCGGAGGGCGCCCGGCGGTGGCATCGTTCGCTTGGGCTCGGACCGATCAGGATTTGCGCTCTTACTTTCAACGCGCGCACGACGCCGGATGCAAAGTCATGCACATGGCGGGCGAGGTAAGCGAGGCGCGGCGTGCGGCCGACGCGGGCGCGGACGTGATCGTCGCTCAAGGCACCGAGGCCGGCGGCCACGTCGGCTGGATGGCCTCGATGCCGCTCGTGCCGATGGTCGTCAAAGCCGTCGCGCCGCTGCCGGTGCTGGCCGCCGGCGGCATCGCCGACGGCCGCGGGCTCGCTGCCGCGCTGGCGCTCGGCGCCGACGGCGTTCTCGTCGGCACGCGTTTTATGGCGACCGACGAGTCGCCGCTCCACTCGAATTTCAAGCAGGCGATCCTCCGGAGCGACGGCCACGACACGCTGCTGACGGAAATCCCGGACATCGCCTCGGGCCGCGTCTGGCCCGGAGCGATGTCGCGCGCGCTGCGTAACCGTTTCATCGAGCGCTGGGCCGGCCGCGAATGGGCGCTGCGCCGCGACCAACGCGAGGCGTGGAAGGCCGTTCTCGAAGCGCGGCGCGACGGCGCCGCCGAAAACGCGCCGCTTTTCATCGGGCAAGACGCCGGCCTGATCGATTCGATAAGACCCGCGGCCGAGATCGTCGAGACGATGGTTGCCGAGGCCGAAAAGATCATCAAAGAGCGGCTCACCAAAATGGTGGGTCATTAAACTTCCCGAAATTTCTCTTGACAAGTTTGAACTGCGCGCTACAGTGAGAATCAAAGCCTCACAATAAAGGAGGGGCTCGCAATGGCAGAGGAAATTCCGCCGGGCCAAGAACGCCCGCAGTCTGAGGACGGCGTGTCCTCGGCGGCGGCCGGCTGAAAGTAGCCTCAACTCTAACGCCTGAAGGCGCAAGGTCGCAAAGCCGACCACAAGAAGGAAGGCTACCAGAAGACTCAAAAGAGTCACCAACGATCGTTTGTCGAAACGCGTTAAAGCGGGCTGACGGGCAGACAGAAAAATTTCGAAAAAGTTTTTTTGGCGCGATGGCGCCGCGAACGGGCTCTCTTCCCGGGGAAGAGGGCCCGTTTGCTTTTAGTATTCCTCTTTTGCCCGGCCTATTCGCGCTTGACGCTTGGGCATTCGATCATTTAACTATGATGCTTACTGCGCTTCGCTCCTGAAAAACCTTACTCGACGGAGGTTGCGGTGAAAAAAATACTCTTAGCGGTTTCCGCGCTCCTCCTGCTGCCCGCGGAATTGAAAGCTCAGGCGCCGTTCTTCCAGCGCAAGACGATCACGATCGTCGTCGGCTATCTCGCCGGCGACGGCTACGACATCTGGGCGCGGCTTCTGGCGGCGCATCTTCCCCGGCATATCCCCGGCGAGCCCGGCATCATCGTGCAAAATATGCCCGGCGCGGGTTCGCTGATCGCGGCGAATTCGATCTATAACACCGCGAAACCCGACGGCCTGACCTGGGGCGCGATCGGACCCTCGGTCTATCTCGACCAGCTCATGGGAAAAAAGGAGGTGCAGTTCGATTGGGCCAAATTTAACTGGATCGGCTCGACGGAAAAAACCGCCTGGCTATTTTATATGCGCACAGACACTCCGTATAAAACTTTGGAGGATATCCGCAAGGCGCCGGAGCCGCCGAAGTGCTCGGCGACGGGGACCGGCACGAGCGGGCACTTCGTTCCCAAGCTGATGGAAGAAGCGTTCGGGACCAAGTTCCAGCTCGTCATGGGATATAAAGGAGGATCCGAGCAGGACCTGGCGCTGGAAAGAGGAGAAGTGCAGTGTCGCGCGCTCAGCATTCCGACTTTTTACGCGCGCGAGCCGTTCGGCACCTGGCGCAAAAACAATCTGGTGCGCGTTCTCCTGCAAACCGGCCGCGCCCGCGACCCGCGGGCGGGCGACGTGCCGACCATCTTCGAGCTTATGAATCAACATAAAACGCCGGAAGCGACGCGCAGGCTCGTCACGGCGGTCCTCGCCTCCGGCGATCTCGGCCGTCCCATCATCGCGCCGCCCGGCGTTCCTCCCGACCGGGTCAAGATTCTCCGCGAGGCCTTCATGAAGACGATGCAGGACCCGGTCTTCCTGGACGACGTGAAAAAGAAAAAACTGGAGGCGGATCCGAGCTCCGGAGAAGCCATCGAAGCGCTCGCCAAGGAGGCGGTGGCGCAGCCGCGGGACATCATCGAGCAGATGAAAAAGATTTTAGAACAATAGAGCGATGCGCCTCGATAGCTTCTACCGCGAGCTGTTCAGGGTGATGGAGCGGAAGGATCATTGGGCTTGGCCCGCGTTTACCTCCGGCCTGGTTCCCAAACAGCGATTGCATATTCACTTCGAGCAGGAGTACGCGACCTATGTGCGCGACTTTCCCATGATGGTCGGCTGGGCCTACGTGCAGTGTCCGATAGCGGAAGTCCGGCGCGCCCTTGCCGAAAACCTTTACGAGGAAGAAACCGGCGGGCTGACGGCGGGCCGGCCGCATCCGGAGCTCTTCTTGGAATATCCCCGCGGCCTGGGCATGAATCTCCGTCGCTTTGAAAAAGTAAAACTCTTGCCCGCGGCGAAAGTCTACCGAGCGTTTCTCGACGCGGCCATTCAGCGCCGTGGTTGGGAAATCGCGGCGGCCCTCGTAACCATTTTCATCGAAGGCACCAAGGACGACCGCGCCGCTATCGACGGAACGGCGTTCCGACGCAATGCACCGCCGCTCAAAGATCATCCGCTGGTGAGACACTACGGTCTTCGTCTGGAGCACCTCGCGCTCACCAAGGCTCATCGCGAGGTCGAAGGCGACCATCGCGCGGCCGCGTGGAAGTCGATCCTCGACCACGTCCCTACCGGCAGACGGACTCCTGTCGTGAAAAATATGCGGCAAGCCTTGGCACATTGGCTCGGCTACCGCGACGAAATCGCCGCCGCCTGCAGCCTCGAGCGCGGCCCCGACGGCCGGCCACGGCTGGCGTCCGGATGATCAGGATGCAGACTAAATTCCCTAAAGCTTGACGTTCGTATATTCAATAAAAGGCCTTGGCGAAGCAACTCCCGGTCTTAATCGCGACATCGCTGTTAAAAATCGGATATAAGCGTCGAGGCTTAGTCGTCGTTGACGCTCACGCGAAAGATTGCGCATCAACCGGAACTCATCGCGCACAGTAATAGAAGCGGCCATCTCTCTCATTTCTGCTTTTTCCTCTTCGCTTAGCACCCCGTCATTGTAATCGCTCGCCTTCGGTGCCGCAAACCCGGCCAACGTGGGCAATCTCTCTTGACTGGGATTCACGTAATGCTAAGTTCCCGGTGACAGACGGCTTATTTAAGAGGCAGGCAATGAACGCGACGGTCTACAAAAACTACACGAAAGACGAGCTGGAACGGCATTTCGATCCGCAGAAATCCGCGCCGGATCATGCGCGTTGGGCCGAAGAGAGGAACAACGTAAGTCAAAGGGTCCGGAAGACACTCAAATCTTTTTTCGACATCCCCTACGGCGACTCGCCGCGGCAGGTGTCCGATATCTTTCCGGCGGCGAAGCCGGGCGCGCCGGCGCTGATTTATTTTCACGGCGGCTACTGGCGGAGCGGCAGCAAGGAACAGAACTGTCATTTCGCCGAGCTGTTCGTGAACGCGGGCGCTGCGGTCGTGGTCGCGGAATACGATCTCTGTCCGACCGTCACGGTTACCGACATCGTCGGACAAGCGCGCGCGGCGATCGCGTGGACCCACAAAAATATTTCCCGCTACAACGGCGATCCTTCTAAGCTCTGCATTTCAGGTTTGTCGGCGGGCGGCCATCTCGTCGCCATGGCCCTCGCGCACGATTGGGAAAAGGATGGTTTGCCGCGCGATCTGATCAAAGGTGCAACCGCGGTCTCCGGCGTTTACGACCTCGACGCCGTTCTCCACATCGACGTGAATAGGGAAATTCGGCTCACTCCGGAGAGCGCGCGGGAAAACAGCCCGTTCCTCCATCCTCCCTTGCCCCACGCGCCTCTGATCGTCGCCGTCGGCGGTGCCGAGCCCACGGGTTGGAAGGAGCAGTCGGAGAAATTCTTTGCGCTGTGCAAAGAGGGGGGCGTCCCAAGCGAGTATCTCGAAATCTACGGCGCGCATCACTACGCGCTCTCGTCGCACCTCGCAGATCCCGAGAGTCCGCTCACGCGAGCAATTTTCAAGCAAATGCGCCTATCGACGTAGCCTGGACCGCCGCTTTTATCTTGTCAATTTATTGTAGAGCCAGGCCCACGCGTAGCCGAAAAGCCAAGCTGTTAGGACCGCTATGACGAAACTGATAATGAAGTTGCCGATGGGAATCTCGCGCCACATGAGAGACGCCACGTCCGCGCCCATGAACTGGGAATTGTAAAAGTAGCGGAAAGTGACCGGCGCGAACAGCCGGATCAGATGTAAGAGAAGGTAAAACGTCCCGGTGAGAATAGCGAGGGAAGTTGCGAATGCGGATGGCTTCAGCATAGCCTTAACTCCGGCTTAACTTAAAGCCTTCGTAGGCGAGATAGCCGGAGACGACAAGGGCGACCACGCTCACCCAATGAGGCACGACCCAGCCTTCAAAGACGGCCTCCCATCCAAGGAGAAGTCTCAAAAGATGGAGCGCGGCAATGGTAAGGAAGATCACGCCCGCGGTCTTGAGATAGGCTTTCCGCGACATGCGGGATCAAACTATCTCCGCGTCTGGCCCCTGTCAATCCAGCGCCCGCAATGCAATGAGTGGACTTCGAGCGATGACTGGATTATTAGAACACAGACGAGTGCTATGATCGATTTCGACGGCAGAAAGATTCCTACCGATCTCGGCGAGATCGTCGAGCCGGCGCACACGGTCCTTCTCGTGTGGGACATGCAGAACGATCAGGCAGGCGGCTCTTTCAACAAAACCGAGCTGATCAAGAACGCGCCGCCCCTGATCGCCGCGGCGCGCCATGCCGGTATCAAACCGGTTTACACCCGCCAGACTCCCTTTTTGTGGAAAGACGAATCGCCGGCGTGGATCCGCCGCGCTCTGAAGGAACAAAACGTCGATCATCCGGCGAAGCTGAAGCCGCGCCGGCTCCATGGCAGCTTCGGCTGGCAGCTCATGGCGCCGTTCGCTTCGGGCGAAGGCGATCTCGTCATCAACAAACGGCGCGCGACGATGTTCATCGGCAACGAGTTCGAGACGCTGCTCGCAAACTTGAGAGCAAGCACGATCGTCATCATCGGCTGCACCACGGACGGCGGCATCGAGGCGACGGTGCGCGACGGCTTTTACCGCGGTTATTTCATGATCGTTGCGCGCGACGCGGTCGGCACGTACACCGAAGAAGGCCACAACGCGGCGCTGAAACGCATGGAGCGATTCGCGGATATCGTTGAATCGAGCGAGCTGATCGAGATCTGGAGCCGAAGTAAACGGTGACCCCCTCACCCTTCCCTCTCCCCCGAAACGGGGGAGAGGACCAAGGTGAGGGGACGAGAAAATCGGAAATAATGTAGAGACGATGGACAAACCCAACGGCAAGAAGAGCGCGCTGCATGTCGCCACCATGTCGGGCTGGTACCGTTTCGAGCGGGACGGCGGAGAGTGGCGCTATGTCCGGCGCGCGTTGACGTACTGGTCGCTCACTTGCCTTTCGGTCGATCCCGAAAATCCGCGGCTCATCTATGCCGGAACCGAACACTCCGGTCTTTTCTTCAGCACCGACGGCGGCGCTCACTGGCAGCGCGCGAATCCCAACGTTCCCAAAATGATGCTTTTCTCCGTGCTCGCTCTCCCCGGCACGGTGATGGTCGGGACGATACCGGCGGCGGTTTACAAAAAAAACGGCCAAGGCTGGGAAGAACTGGAAGGGGTGCGCAACGCGAGCCAGGGAGCCTCTTTTCCACCGAGTCCCGAACTGCAATCGCGAACCCGCTATCTCGCCGTCGATCCGGCGGCGCCGTCCCGCCTCTACGCCGGCATCGAAGT
>DASXUF010000201.1 GCA_036504975.1 Candidatus Binatia bacterium
GGCGTAGGCCGTCAGCAGCGCGTTATCGCAGATGCCGTTGATGAGGCGAGGAATGCCTCTCGAATAGAGCGTGATCCGCTCGACGGCATCGGTGCGAAACAGCTCCGGGCCTTCATAGCCGGCCGCCTTGAGCCTGAAATCG
Source organism: Candidatus Binatia bacterium (assembly GCA_036504975.1). Taxonomy (NCBI): domain Bacteria; phylum Candidatus Binatota; class Binatia (SeqCode); species Binatia bacterium. Next base: position 143 of record DASXUF010000201.1, read on the forward strand.
ATGTAAGCGCGCACCTCCTCGTTCGTGAGAGGCGCCAGCCGGCTCTCGAGAACGACGCGCTGCTTCAACTGGCGGAGCTGCGGCTGATCGAGTCTTTCCTTCAGCTCGGGCTGGCCCATCAAGACGATCTGGATCAGCTTTTCCTTGTCGGTCTCCAGATTGGACAGGAGCCGGATGCCCTCGAGCGCGTCGTCGCTCAGATTTTGCGCTTCGTCGATCAGCACGCAGACGACGTGACCCCGCGTGAGCTGTTCGATCAGATAAGCGTTCAGCTCCTCGATCATGGTGATCCGGTCCTCGGATTTTGCCGGCAAGCCCAGATCGCGGAGAATGAGGCGCAGCAGCTCGGTGAAGGTGAGGTAGGTGTTGAAGATAAAAACCGAATGAATGGAGGATCCCATCGTGCGCATGAGCTTGCGCAGCAAGGTCGTCTTTCCGGTTCCCACCTCGCCGGTGATGAGGACGAAGCCTTTTTTCTCCTCGATGCCGTACTGCAGCGTGGCGAAGGCTTCCATGTAGGTGGGGTTCACCCAGAGGAAATGGGGATCCGGAGTGACGTTGAACGGCGACTCGCGGAAGCCAAAAAAATTATTGTACATGGCGCTTCGGCCCTCGGAGGATCTCGTGCGGGCTACGAGCTATTATCAGGGAAAAGATCGCATGTCGCAAGACAGGCAGGGCAAAGAATAGGAGTTATGCGTTAGGTACCGATCCGCTGCTAAACTTTCCGCGCTTGAGACTGGTGGCTGGCCGAAATACAATCGGAGAAAATGTAACGTATGGACTAACCCAGGAGCGTGTGTTAACGGTTGGATATTATTTTACACCGAGAGAACGACGATCGTGAGGATACAATCGATGGAACATCGTATTTTTTATCGAGCCAAGCAACTTTCCGTCGTCATTTGCGTGGCGATCGGGTGCTTCATCGCCGCCGGCACAGTGCGGGGAGAGACCCTCAAAGGAATAGTCCGCTACGCGGGGGCACCCCAGGAAAAGAAAAAGCTCTCGGTCACGATCGATCAATACATCTGCGGCAAAGACAAGGAAGGCGAAGATTTGGTGGTATCCTCGTCCAACGGTATTCGGTACGCGGTCGTGTCGCTCCAAACCCCTCCGCCGGGCGCGAAGTGGGACGCGAATTTTCCTTCCGTGAAAATGGATCAGAAGCAGTGCGCGTTCGTCCCGCGCGTGGTCGTCGTGCCGGTCGGCGGGACCGTGGACTTTTTGAACAGCGACCGGCTATTGCATAATGTGCGAGGCGGCGGCAAGGAGAATGCCCCGTTTAACCGCGCGCAGCCGCATGCGCGGACCATCTCGATCGTTTTCAAAAAACCCGAGGTGCTCCGGGTCGAATGCGATCTCCACTCCTGGATGCGCGGCTGGGTGGTGGTCGCCGAGCATCCCTTTTACGCCGTCACCAACGAGCAAGGAGAGTTTGTCCTCGAAAACGTGCCGCCGGGAAAATACACCCTACAGGTTTGGCAAGAAAGCCTCGGCACGGTCACTCAGGACGTCACCGTTGCAACCAAGGGCGTCACGAGCGTCTCGGTGGCGATGCCCAAGAAATAGGCCCGCCTTTCTTTGACAGCCTAAGGAACCACGGCGATTTTTTTCGCCGCCTCCCAGGCGGCGGAATGGGTCGGCTCCTCGACGGCGCGGAGCGACCCGCCCTCATCGAGCGCTATCGTAAACGTGACCTTGGGATACGAGTAGACCGGGTGCAGATAGACGCGCGCGATCTCGGCGGTGTTGATGTAGAGAGCGATGTACCGGACGAAATGTTCGGTTAGCGACGGATGTTCGCCGCCCGTCCCCACGCTGACGGTAACGTCGAACCATTGTCCGCGCTTGACGGAATCCGGCGCCGTGATTTTCGGCGTATGCTTCGGGTCGATTGATTTACGCAGCTCCTTGAACTCGGGGGTGAACTGCTCTTCCTGTCCCGCCCGGGCGAGCTTCAGATCGCCCGCTGGAAATAGCAGATAAAAACCGAGCGCCGCGATCGTCCACGCAACCCGTTGCCCGTAACCGTGTTCCATGTTCGTCCCTCCTGTGTTGTATTGAGAATCTCCGACGGCCTGTCTTGCCACCCCATCAACCTGCGACCGGCTCGCGCCAGCGGAGCACGTCGTAGGCCAGGACTCCGTCTTGCTTCCCCGACACTCTCAGTTGCCCCAGATCGCGCACCTCCACCGCATCTTTCACGCATTCGTAAGTGCTGCCGGTGATCAGGATCTGCCCCGGTCCGGCATTCGATTCAAAACGCTGCGCCACGTTCACCTCGTTGCCGATCACCGTGTAATCCGTTCTCCGTTCGGAGCCGATGTTGCCCGCAAGGACGATGCCCGTGTTGATTCCGATTCCCACGTGGAGACGGAGGTCGGGGAATTTTGGGAAGGTCACGCCCTTCAACCGCTCCTGCATCGCGAGGGCGCAGTGGACCGCATTGGCAGGATCGTCGTCGCGACGCATCGGCGCCCCGAAGAAGGCCATGAAGCCGTCGCCACGAAACTTGTCGAGCGTGCCGCTGAACTCAAAAACGGTGTCGATCACGATGGTCAGGTAGACGTTGAGAATATCGACCGCGTCTTCCGGGTCGAGGCGCTCGGCGAGCGGCGTGAATCCCCTCAGGTCGCCGAAGAGCACCGTGACCTCGCGCTTCTCTCCGCCCAACTTCAAGTGCCGCCCGGGATCGGCCACGATCTCGGCGGCGACTTTCTCCGAGACATATCGTCCGAACAGAGTACGGAGCAGGCCGTTCTTCGTCTCCAGGTCGTCATGGAGCTTTTTGATCCTGAGGAGCGACTTGACGCGGGTCAGAAGCTCCTCCCGGTTGAAAGGTTTGGAGAGAAAGTCGTCGGCGCCCGCTTCGATGCCGCGAATCCGGTGCGATACTTCGCTGAGAGCGGTCAACATCACCACGGGAAGGAGCCGGGTGGCCTCGTTCGCGCGGATGCGCTCGCAGACTTCATAGCCGGACATCCCCGGCATCATCACGTCCAGCAAGACCAAATCCCACGGAGCGCTCTCGATAAGGCCGAGGCCCGCGGGGCCGTCGAGCGCCGTGACGACCTCGTACCCTGCCGCCGACAGCGCCTTCCTCAGGAGCTCGAGGTTCTGCTTATTGTCGTCGACGGCCAGGATGCGAAAAGATCGATTCGCCATGTCCTATTCCTTTCGCCGCCTCAATTCTCGGGAACCAGCTTGCGAATCATTTGCAGCAGCTCGCGCGGACTGTACGGCTTGGCCAGATAAGCGGACGCGCCGGCCTCCTTCGCTTTCTCGCTGTCGCCGCTGAGCGCGAACGAGGTGATGACGACGATCGGAACGTGAGCGGTCTTCGGGTCGGTGCGAATACGGCGCGTCGCGTCGAGCCCGGAAAGTTTGGGGAGCTGAATATCCATCAGAACCAGATCCGGGACTTCCCGGAGCGCCGTCGCCACCCCCTGCTCGCCGTCGACGGCTTCGATCAAGCGGTAAGAGGTACGGCTCAGGAGCTGCCGCACGATCTTCAGGTTGTACTCGTTGTCTTCCACGTACAGGATGGTTTTGCCGTTCATGATGATTTTCCTCCGTCCAGACGCAACGGGATCTCAAAGAAGAACGTCGAGCCCTTTCCCAGTTCGCTCTCGACCCAGATGCGCCCCTCGTGCATTTCGACGAATTTCTTGGTGATGCTCAGTCCCAGTCCGGTTCCGCCGAACTCGCGCGTGATGGCGGCGTCCACTTGCCGGAACTCCCCAAAGACATTTTCGAGCTGGTCCTGGGGAATTCCGATCCCCGTGTCCGAGACTCGATAGCGCAACCGGTCCCCTCTCTGCTCGGCCCTGACTTCGACCCGTCCCTCCCGGGTGAATTTCAGCGCGTTGCCCGCCAGGTTCATGAGACATTGGGTTATCCGCTTGCCGTCGCCCAGGGCCAAAGGAATACCTTGCTCGGCGCCGACAACGAACTCCACTCCCTTTTCCGCGGCGAGCGATTGCAGAGAACTCCCGATGATATCCAGAACCTCCTGGACCGAGTATTCGGCCAAATTCAGTTCCATGCGGCCCGCCTCGATCTTGGAAAGATCGAGTACGTCATTGATCAGGTTGAGCAGGTGCTTGCCGTTCACCTGGATGTCGGTGAGCGGCTCCTTGAGCGCGGGCGGAACGTCGCCATAGATGTCGTCGAGAAGCATTTCCACGAACCCAAGGATAGCGTTCATCGGCGTGCGCAGCTCGTGGCTCATGTTGGCGAGAAATTCGGACTTTGCCCGGCTCGCCTGTTGGAGTTGTTCGTTGAGTTTTTTAAGCTCGCGGGAGGCTTCCTCCTGGCTCTGATACAAAGTTTGCAATTCCCAGCTCATCTGGTTCATGCGGTCGGCCAGGATGCCGAATTCGTCGCGATTGGGCACATTGATCGTGGCGGCGAAATTCCCTTTCGCCACCTCCGTGAGAAAGCCGTGCGCCTCACGCACGGGCAGAATAAACGACCAGGAGATGACAAACCCCAGCAACGTGGCCAGGAGAATCGAGCTGCCCACAAAGACTCCCGTCAGAACCAGCGTTCTTCGAGTCGCCGGGGCGAGGCTGGCCCTGATTCCCGCCATCTGCTCCTCTTCGAAAGCGACGACCTGATCGACCAGCCCTTCGATTCTCTGATAAGTCGGATACCCGCTGCCCAGTTGCAGCCGCATCGCCTCGTCGACCTTGCCGTCGCGCAGGAGGTTCGCGATGTCGGCCACGGCGGTCAAAGCCTCGTCCTGGGCCGCGCGAATGCGCTGGATCAATTCCCGCTCCTCCGGCCGCGCCTCTTTTTCAATCAGCGCGAGCGTGTTGTTGAAGCGGTTGTTCTCGCGCAAGGTCCGATCGACCGTGGCCTTGTCCCGCAAGAGCAGGGCCATGGCGGTAAAGTTCATCTGCAAGGCGAGCGCATGCTGGATCTGGCGCGACCAGTCGACCCGCTTGTGCGCCTCATCGAGAAGCTGGCTCTGGCGGGACGTTCGGGTGATCGCTTGCAGGCTCAGCCCTCCCATCGCGATCATGAGCAGCGCGACCATGAGAAAACCCGTGAGTAGTTTGGCGTGAACCGAGGACTTGATCCCCGCCACCCACCGGACCAATCTCCCCAGCGGCGTGCGGATCAGGAGAAAATACGCGAATCTTTCTTCCCAGCCCGTTGCCGTCTGAGCCGAAGCCAAAACGTTATCCGGGCCGGTGACTTTTTCTTTGGACACCTGCTCACCCGTGGGACGATGCGCGTGGAGATGCTAACACGCCGGTAACATTCGTCAAGGCAAAGTTAATAGTTTCTCCTAAACAGGCGGAGCGAGAATCCAATCGAGCGAGGCGGCGTGACTTAAGACAGCCGAGTCAGCCTTTAGCGTGAGATTTGAGCAGCTCCGCGAACTGCTTGTGAAGTTTTTTGAGCTTGGGTGGAATCATGAATTGACAGTAGGGCTGGTAGGGATTTTTCGCATAGTACTTCTGGTGGTAATCTTCGGCATCATAAAATTCGCCGAGCCGCTCCACCGTTGTGACGACCGGCTTGCCGAAAGCCTTCGTCTCGTTTAATTCTTTGATGACCTCCTCGGCCTGCCGCTTCTGCTCTTCGTCGGCGTAAAGAACGACCGAACGGTACTGCGTGCCAACGTCGTTGCCCTGGCGGTTGAGCGTCGTCGGATCGTGCGTGGTGAAGAAAACGGTGAGAAGATCCTTGAAGCCGATCTCGCCCGGATTGAATTCGATGCGGATGACCTCCGCGTGGCCGGTATCTCCACCGCAAACTTCCTCGTAGGTCGGGTTCTTCACGCGTCCGCCGGCGTATCCGGGCATCACGGAGACGACGCCGCTCAACTCGTCGAACACCGCCTCGGTGCACCAGAAGCAGCCGCCGCCGAACACGGCGGCCTCCGTATTTCGCCCGGTCGCCATCGATACGTACCATATGCAATTGAAAGCGACCGGTCAATCTTGTAGCCGCCTATTGTCACCAAGACTGCGTTTAGGGACATGACCCTTGGTCCAATCGTGGGAAACGATTTGTCTCCTTGCCTTTCCCGTTTAACCCTTCTCCACAATTTTATGGAGCTTTCGAGGCACAACAATCAGCCGACGCCCATCCTGTATGACAGCACGCTTGCGCTTAAGCTCCGCTAGGCACTCGGTGACTTTTTGGCGCGAGGCCGCAATCGAATTGGCAAGATCTTCGTGCGTCGGTGTGACAGTCAGAATCGTTCCCCGGCTGTCGTCTATTCCGAAAGAGGCGGCCAATTCCAAAAGCTCGAGTGCCAAACGCTTACGCAGACTAAGTCCAATTCCTCGAACACAACGCAAAAGCATTCGCCAGAGCCGGCCCATGTACAGCTCGCTGCAACGGAGATACGCTTCAGAAGAGACTCCTAGTAGGATCTCCGCAAAGACCTCCCGCTTAAGAGTCCCAATGGTACAGTCGCTAAATGCATCGGCATCAAACGGTTGTCCTATCTCCGGAAATAAAAATCCCAATCCAAAAAGATCGCCAGGAGGGACAAGCGTCACAACTACCCGTTTGTTTTCTTGATTGACGACGGACAGCCTTACAGTGCCTGAGAGAACCAGAAATATCATATTGGCAGACTCACCTTGAGCAAAGATCGGATCTTTCTTTCTTACTTTCGTCAGCGCCATGTTTTG
>DASXUF010000202.1 GCA_036504975.1 Candidatus Binatia bacterium
GAAGCCGACTGGACTAAGGCTGGAAATTTGCCATACTGGAGGGAGAGAATACTTGTTGTTAATTTGATGTGACGGCGCTCGGTTCTTGGATTTTAATGATCCGCCTGCGGTATCCGCTAACTTTATTTCTTCTTTTTTTCACGCTGATCGCTTTGCAGCAGAGCTGCGGACGGACGCCGGGTCCGGAAACGCGCGTCCCGGAGCAGATGAGCGAATCCCCTGCGGCGGAATCCGGCGCGGTCGCGGAGATTACGCCGGAGTTCCTCCAAGGCGACGAGGAAGGCGGGCGCGCTCGTGAGCTTTCGCTCGAAGCCATTCAGAAGAAACTCTTGCCGGAATCGTTTCTCGGGGTGCCGGAGAAAGACCTTGCTTCGCCCGGAACCAAGTACGACACGGTCATTCTGGCGAGGACATTGGCGGCGCCGCCCCATCCCGGCTGGAGATATCGGCAAAACCAGCAGGGGAAGGTTGTCGGTTTCGAATTCTCCAATCGGGGCGGCAACCCGATACTCCCGCCCCGTCACAATATCGACAAGAATCTTTTTTTCTCCAGGGATTTTCAATTTCGCTTCGACGATCGGGCGCGGCAGGATATCCATCTCTATGTCTCGGACTGGACTCCTTCCCGCGACCGGCAGTTCAGGCTCAGCGAGCTCATGAACAGCGTCCTATATTTTTTCCCCAGGAACTACGTTCCCGCCATCGCCGGCTTGGGCGGCCGCACGCTCGTGAAACTGCCGACGGGGGAAGAAGTGGAGTTTAATGCCGATACCTACGAGATTCTGGGCGGCGTATTTGCAGAAGCGCCGGTCGATTTTAATCCCGATCGATCGGCGCGGAAGTTTGCGGGCCTCCACTACACGGGAAGAGGGGTAGTCGTCCGGGCCGATGCTCGAGGCGCCGACCCCAGACTCGGAACCACGGCGACCGTCACGGCCGCAGCGCCGGCTGCGGAATGCGGAGAAGCGGACTGCCCCAGCCAATGCCGGGTGCCCTCGAACGAATTATGGGATCAAAAGGGCGCGGTACGCTTCAAATTTACCACGGACGAGGAATTCGACCGGTATCTCCTGGCGCGATGCGGATTCGGATTGCCGCAAAACGATCCCCGTTTTGTGATCGCCTCAACGCTCAATTAAATTCCCTTCCATCTCTGTCAATCGTTCGATCCGGTCGCCATACTGGTCGAGAGGCGACGGAGTGAAGCAGAAAAGCACAACCGAAAAAAACCGGTGCATGCGGATTTGGCTGGCGGTCGCGGTGTTGGCGCTGCTTCTGGGGATGACGGCGGCGTGGAAGTGGAGTCCGCTGGCCGACCAGATCGACATCCGCAAAATTACCGCCTGGGCCGTTTCGATCAGAAAGGATCCGGCGCGGCACGCGATCATTCCTGCCGCCTATCTTATCGCCAGCCTGTTATCGTTTCCCGTCACGATCTTGATTCTCGCCACGGCGATCGTCTTCGGCCCTATTGTCGGGTCCGCTTATTCCTTCGCCGGCTGTCTCTTGGGCGCGGCGGCGACGTACGCCGTCGGTTATTTCATGGGCAAGGACTTTGTTCAGCGAATCGCCGGCCGTAAGTGGCGGCGCGTGGAGGAAAAAATCGGCCAGAGCGGCATCATGGCGGTGGCGGCGATCCGGCTTCTTCCCGTAGCGCCTTTCACGATCGTCAATATCGTCTCCGGCGCCTTCAAGGTCCCGATTCTACACTACTTGCTCGGGTCGATGTTGGGTCTTGCGCCGGGTATCCTTGTGATTAATTTCTTCGCCCACCAGTTCGCGAGGGCCGTCAGGAATCCCGGCGTCGGAAGTTATGCTTTCCTCGGCGTGGGGGTCGCGATCACTGTGGCTGGCGTCGTATGGATGCGCCGGAAACTGGCGAAAAGTCATTCATAGATTTCCCTTCGTGGCGCCTATCCGCAAACACGGCCTCCGCTTGTCATCTCTACGCTAAAGTTGCCCCTGTCTTTGCCGATAATGCCATCAGGAGGGCGTCTGTGGAATCATCAGCGGCAACGCCAAATGCGATGACCGGGCAGCAAAACATCCGGAAATACTTCCGCGAGGTGATGGAGAAGTACAAACTTCCGCCTCTGCCGATCGTCGCCAGTAAGGTCCTCAGCATGATCGAGGACCCGGACCTGAGCATCCGCGAGATTTGCCGCGTGCTGTCCGACGATCCGGCGCTGGCGGCCCGCGTGTTGGCTATTTCGCGCTCGGTTTATTACGCCCAGCGCACGCCGCCGAAAAGCTTGCAGGGCGCCATCCAGGTGGTCGGGCTGCGCGCCTTGCGTTACATCCTGATCGCCGCCGCGACCCAGGGTCTGTTTATGGCCAACAATAATGTCTCGGCCAGGCTGTGGTCCCACTCTTTGGCGGTGGCGTTGGCATGCCGCATACTGTCGGAGCGCGTGAATTATCCGGACGGCGAGCAGGCATTCCTCACCGGCCTGCTGCACGACATCGGCGAGATGATCCTTTTTCACGGCGACCAGATTGGATTCGAGCGGATCGTCGGCGAGGCGCAAAAAAGCGGGGCGTCGCTGGTGGAAAAGGAAAAGGAAGTCTACGCGTTCGACCACGCTTTCATCGGGCTCACGTTGTTGGACTCCTGGAACATCGATTCGGAAATCGGCGACGCGGTTCTCAAACACCACGAGAGCGGAGGCGAAGCCGGGAAACTTGCCGGGATTCTTGAGATGGCGGATTATCTTTCATTCCGCGCCGACCTCGGCTTTTTTTCCGCTCCCCCGCTTCCCGCGCCGGAGCTGATGCGCGCTTTCGGCTGCGACGACGACGAGTCTTTGGCGGCCACCGTAAAAAAGGTGCGCGCGGCATTCGACGCCGAGAACGCTTTGTTCCAATCGGTGTAAGCCATCGGCGGCGAATTCCCCGTCGCCGCGAAAATGTTTCCCCGCAATCGCTCTTTCTTTCCTTGCCAACGGCCGCTTAGATCGTGTAATATCCCCAGAAATTTTCCTACCGTACCAAGGTGCTCTCAATGCAACCGAAGATTCGATCAAACGTCGCGAAGTTTTGCCGCCCCAGCGGGTCGGGATGGGCGCTCGCCTTGGTTCTTCTTGTCCCTGCGCTCGCGTTCGGAGCGGCTGCGCCCGGACAAGTCAAGATCGGCACCGCGTCGATCACCGCCAGCACGCTCAGTCTCTGGCTCGCGCAGGACCAGGGAATCTTCAAGAAGCACGGCCTGGAAGCGCAAATCATTGTGATCCGCGGCGGGCCGACCTTGGTCGCGAGCATGGTATCGGGCGACACGCCTTACGCCTTTACCACCGGCGTGTCCTTTTTGGGCGCCGCCGCCCAGGGCACCGAGGTCAAAATGCTCACCTCCATATCCGAAAAGGTGAGCTGGAAGCTGATGGCGTCCCGGCAAATCAAGACGCCGCAGGATTTGCGCGGCAAGCGCATCGGCGTTTCCAGCATCGTCGGCACGACCTGGCTCAACTCGATGCTGGCACTGGAGCAGCTCGGCCTCGAACCCAAGCGGGACAACATCGTCTTTCTCCAGACGGGCGATCCCGTCACCATGGGGCACGCCTTGGAAAGCGGCAGGATCGACGCGGCGGTGCTCGACCCGGTGACGAGCCGCGGCCTCAGCAGCAAGGGATTTCCGCTGCTGGTGGATCTATTGAAGGCCAACGTGGCTTTTCCGGGCCTGGGCTTGGGCGTGACGCGGCCCTATCTCGAAAAAAATTCCGCGACCGCGGAGAAGGTCGTCACCGCGCTCGTGGAAGGTCTCGCGTTCGTCCTTCAGCCGGCGAATAAGACGGTCGTGCTCAAGAGTCTGATGAAGAATATGAAGATGAACGATCAGGCGGCGGCGGAAGAGGGCTACCAGGATCAAATCGCCACGCTCAACCGCAAGCCTTATCCGTCCCTAGAGGGCTTGCGCAACGCGCAAAGGCTGATGGCGCAGCAAAATCCCAAGATCGGCACTTTGAAAGTGGAAGACATCGCCGATTCCCGCTTCATCAAAAAGCTCGACGAGAGCGGCTTCATCGACAAGCTGTACGCGACGCCGGGCCGATAAAAGTCCCGACCTTGGCCGCCGCCGATGCCAAGGGTTTTTATTTTGCCTTCCGTGCTTTAATCTAAGGCATGCGCATCGTCGCTGTTCGCGAGAACACGCGGCCGATCTCCTCGCCGATCCGTAACGCCTACATCGACTTCAGCAAGATGACGATCAGCCTCGTCGCCGTCGTCACGGACATCATCCCCGATGGGCGCCGCATCGTCGGCTACGGTTTCAATTCCAACGGGCGCTACGGTCAGGGCGGGCTGATTCGCGAGCGCTTCGCGCCGCGTCTGCTGGAAGCCGAGCCGCAAACTCTCCTGAACGAATCCGGCGACAACTTCGACCCGGACCGGATCTGGAGCGCAATGATGGCGAACGAAAAACCCGGCGGCCACGGCGAGCGCTCGGTGGCCGTGGGCGCGATCGACATGGCGGTCTGGGATGCAGTGGCGAAGATTACAGGAAAGCCGTTGTTTCGCCTCCTGGCGGAGCGCCACGGCGTGCGGATATGGCCGGTCCTCCGCGCGCACGCGCACGCGGTCGCCGGGCTTGAATCGGCCGGTGATCTCGCTCACGGCTCGCCCCACTTTTTTTCGATCTCGGCGACCTTTCGGTCGATCTCCTCCTGCGTGAGTATTCTCTTCTCGATCAGAATGCTCTCCATGCTCGCGATCCAGCGCTCGTAGTAGCTGAGCGACCGGTACAACTCGGAGTCCATCTGTTCGCGCGCGCGCCTGAGCTCGTCGGTGCGTTTGATGCCTCTCGCGCCGAGCGCCTGGTTGACCGCGTCGGCCACGATCTCCCAATCCTCGAGCTGATGTTCGGCGCGGTTGATCGGCCCCGCGTCGCGCATCGTGCCGCCGATGTCATGATGGCCTCTCGGCATGGTTTCTCCTCGTGATTTGGACGTAAAAAAGCGTTACCCGGTTGTCGTGCGACGAATCCAAATTATCGCTTTGTCGCCGGCCAAGTCAACACGGGTCGATTTGACAAGGCTCTGAGAGCTTTCTGAGCAGCCTGACTTAGGTGCCGAGGGCGAGCAGCCGCGCCGCGTTGCCGCCGAGGATTTTCTGTTTGTCCGCTTCGGGAAGCGATAACTCCTCGACGACTTCTACGGATCTCTTGAGGGCGATCGGCACCGGCGGGAAGTCGCTGCCGAAGACGACGTGATCGACGCCGACGGTCTCGACGGAGCAGAGGACCGCGGGCGTGTGCAGGCTTACGGTATCGAGGAAGAGTTGTTTGATATAATCCGCAGGCGGTTTGGTCAGAACATCCGGCTCCCAGGGGCCGAAGCTCGTGTCCCTGCGCAGCTCATAACCGAAGCCGAGCCGGCCCGGCAGCATCGGCAGCGCGCCGCCCATGTGGGCGCAGACGAGTTTCAGCTTGGGAAATTTCTCCAGGCCCCCGGTCAGGATGAAGCGGGCGAGAGACAGCGTGGTGTCGAACGGCCGCCCAAGCATTTCCGGCAGACGGAAGATTTCCATCTTCTCGGCGCCAATCGTCACGCGCGGCGGATGGACGAAGATCGGCACGTCCAATTCCGTCACCAGCTCGAAGAACGGCACGGCGCGCGGCGAATCGAGGTACTCGCCTTCCACGCTGGAGCCGACCATGATGCCTTTCAATTTGTAATCTCTGATCGCGCGCTCGGTTTCTTTCAGCATGCGCTCGTCGCCGAACGGCACCGACGAGGCCAGGCCGAGAAGGCGATCGGAATATTTCGCCGTCGTCTCGGCGGCGAACTCGTTGAACTCTTTTACGATGTCGAACGAATCGTGTCCCTGAGGCGTGCGGATCCAGTTGTTGCCGAAAACGGTGAGGTTGACTCCCGCCTTATCCTGCTCCTCCAATAATCCCGGGATATTAAAAATCGCCGGCGGCGATTTCGGATGGTACCAGCTCTTCGGCACCAGATGAGAATGGCAATCGATGATCATGTTGAGTTTCCCTCGCTGTCTCAAAACATATGCGTCCAGACGTGGCGTTGTCAATTCGATGAAGATGGTCGCCCCCTCAAGCTAGGTGCCACGGGTCGATAGGAAGTTATCCCCCCTTGTTCCTGGCACGCTCGGTCGAGAAAGCAACTCCGGTGAGGCGCGATCTGATCATATCTAGGACCTTGCGAAGGGGCGTTTCGCCCTTGCGCAGAAAACGAACACCCAAAAATTGAATTTCTCTAATCAGGTCGGGATCGTTTACCACGCTCAGACAAAACAGGTCGACTTTTGGATACAAATTAACGATTTGTCGGCACAAATAGAGACCGGTTCGTTGACTAGACGTTTCAGCTTCGAGCGAGGGGCCGGGTGGCATCATAACATCAACGGTGGCGAGGTCGATGTGCTCTCGGGCAAAAATCGCTAAGGCCTCTTCGCCCGTTGAGGCCTTAAGGACCCGATGCCCTTCGTGAGTAAGCGCGTCTTCTAGAGCTTCCAGCAGGCCTTGTTCATCGTCGATAAGTAGAACTGTTTTTTGGTTCACGCTGCCTGGCCTTTCCCTCGAGTCCTCGTACGGATAGGACCACCCGAAATACGGCTCTCCCCATCTGATCCGGATACGCAATCATCTTTCCCTCATGAATCTCGACGATACGTTTTGCAATGTATAAGCCAAATCCCGTCCCGGCCGGATAAAGATTTTTGGCTTCGCTTGTCCGGTAGCCACGGTCGAAGATCTTCTCGACCTCGTCTTTCTTGAGCGGAATTCCCCGATTCGTGATCGTGACCGTCACCGTATTCTCCGCTGTGGTGTGGGAGCCGTTGATCGTTATGTCGGAATTCCGATCTGAGTACTTAACGGCATTTTCGATGATGTTGCTGAATGCTTGACTTATCAATGGCTTCATCGCGAGCACCTCTGGGGCCTTCTTCAGGGTGTCGTCTTTGACTGATATGTTAAGCCCCTTGTCCCAACCTGAAGGCTGAAAATCGTCTGCCAAGTTAACAAGAAGTTGATGGAGGTTCACGGGCTGTAGCGGTTCTCTCAGCGCCGTGAGAGCATGGTCGGCGTCAAGGTTCGACATGAGAGCAAAATTTTTCGTCAAGTGTACAGCGAGGGTTGACTGTGAATAAATGGACCGGAGGACCTTTTTGGCACGTTCTACACTAATCCGACCGGCAGTGAGGTTCTCAATATGCCACTTAATCGCATTCAAGGGCGCAACAAGCTGATGCGAGACATTCTGTAGATACTCGATTCTCTCCTGGTTCACCCGATTGAGTTCACCCTGCAGACGAGCATTTTCTTTCTGTAAAGCTACAATATCCCTATCACGGTTGTTACCGGAGGACATGTTGGAGCTCCTTGCGAATTTCTTCGCCGGCGGCATCGATTCCGTTAGTTATGTCCACGTAAATAACTCCACTCAGATCACTCGGAAGTTCGAGTGGTCCCTTATACAGAAGAAACACTCGGCCCGATGAGCGGCCTAGAGAACCCAGGAAAAACCCAAGTTCCAGAATAACATTCTGGCGAGCCCGTCGCTTTTCGTCGTCCGTGGTATTAGCAGGAGCCACCCGGTCATCGGGTGTTAAAAGAACGAAGGCGAGTTGAGATTGGGCCGCATAGTATTCGAACTTCTCGATAAGGGTACGCCCGAGGTTTGGTTGTTCGTGCAGAACAATGGGCTCAGGCAAATTGAGAGTATTTTGGAGGTAGTTTTTTACCGCCAACTTTGTTGCCTCGTCGTGGCCGTGAACAATAAAGGGTCTTGGCAGGGGGTTAAAATGATCCAAGCCGAGGATATTTTCTATCTCGGCAATAATTTCTTTAAGGCTGGGGGTGGACCACTTTGAAAGGAATCGTGTGTATCGGTCGTTTCCTAGGGCGTTGATCACGTCACGATCCGATGTGGCAGAGTAGGCTAATATTGGAAGATCCGAACGTTTCTGGCGGATACGCTCAAAAATGCTCATGCCGGTGGTCCTTCCTCCACTCACGTCACCACCAGGCATATCGGGCGGGCGCTCCATGATAATGTCTAGCACCAGAAGATCAGAGGATACGATCGAGTCGAGAGCATTCAGAGCGTCTTTAGCTGAGGCTATGCGGCTAACATCGTGCCCAAAATAGCGAAGATTCTCGGCGAGAATTTCTATTGAGAAGTCGTCATCAATGATTGTGATGCGAGCCATGAGATCCCTCCGCCTATCGCCCTACGGTTACTTGTCACGGGCGAGGCGATCAGTATCCAAAGCTGAAGTCATCTCCGAACGAGTAATCCTAGTACGCCTACTCTTATACAGCAAGGAATGGCCAACGGTCTACACAATCGAATATCAATGAATAGTCCGACTGTGTCGATGGTTTTGGACTGCGATACCGTGCTAGGAGAGCCCCTGAAATGTGAGTCCTAGCTCGTTGCCGTCGATGTCGGCGAACATTGCGAATGTGCCCCACGCCATCGCCTTCGGCCGGAGGTGATTCGCACGCCGAGAGATTCGGGTCGCTTGCAAGTCTCTTCGACGTCGGGGCAATGGAAAACGACGGACGGTTTGAGCTGCTCCCGATTCGGCATCATCTACTTGGGTTATCTCCCTGGGTGGTATCCTACTGGAGGCAAGCGCAGCTACGGGAATAACCAATATGCGACACCGCCTTTATTTCGCCTGTGCAGGTTACGGTCGTCTGGCGACAGCCCATGACGAATGAGCATAAAGAGATCGTCGATCACTTGCTTGTTCTCGGCGAAGTAACCATGACCGAGTAGGTCCATGTCAACGGGCGATGCATCGATGGTGTCGATCCCGCCTGCGAGGACGAGATTAGGCTCGCCCTCGCCAGCGCGAGGAAATGCATGGACTGTTTGGGAGAGGGCAAGGGCTTGGTCTCCAGATGAGGCATAAAGGCTGCAACGCCGTGACAACTCTACGAGACGAGGAGCAAGGTAATCCAAGAAGAGCTTTGCATCAATGTCTGGGGCAGCGAGTACCATTTGATTGAAATGTATTGGTTCGTTTCGTTCGGCGAACCGGCTAATGGCGGTTGTGAGGGCACGGTTTCCCATGCTGTGTGCTACAGCGTTGATCTCGTCTAGTCCGGAACTCGCGATTAGTTGAAGAACCTTCTCAAGATTACAGGCCGTCCAATCGATGGTAGCCTCATCAGCCGTGTAGCCCTTAATGGTGCCGGATGACGGCCAGCTATAGAGCACAGGGATACCCGCGAAAGCAAGATCATAAGCGAGCTGCGCAGTACGTCTCACTGCCTCGCTGAAGGCGACATTGTATCCATGGACAAAAAGCAGGATGGAGCGCGTCTCATCGTTTGGAAGCGAGTGACGCAGAACCGATAGCCACTGATCGGACGTCATTTCAGCAACATCGATTATTGAGATATGCTTCTGCGGGTCTTCTCGGATCTGGAAGCGGAGTAAACTAGGGCGCTCGAGATGACCGGGTCGGTGACGTCGCGGAATGCTAACTGTTGCAAGTCCAAAACTAAGGTCGCCGCGCGCAGAGGTGTAGAAATCTTGTAAGTCGTCAGCGGCGGCTCGGTCGGTGGCATACAGGACATGAATAGGAGTGTACCCGAGTTCCGGCTTATAGTCGGCCATCGCGGGAGCAGTTACTGTGGTGAGGTACTGCAAGTCGAGATCCAG
Source organism: Candidatus Binatia bacterium (assembly GCA_036504975.1). Lineage (NCBI taxonomy): Bacteria > Candidatus Binatota > Binatia (SeqCode) > Binatia bacterium. The sequence goes on from DASXUF010000202.1 coordinate 9,636, forward strand.
TTGTGATGCCGTTTTACCAAACTCCAAATCAAACCCCAACCCTAATCCCCGCATCTTCCAAGTAAGGTAAGCTAATCCCCTGATGATCCACAAAATGATCCACAAACCTAATCTCGGGCTGATCTGTAAAACGAATGCCTTGAAGATCCATATGAGCACGCCAACGGCGAGCAAGGTGCTGAGAGTCACTAGGGTCCACCCTGCGAGGTGATCGGTGAGAAGCCTGGAAATTTCCTCTACGTAACTCATGTCACTCTCACACGTGGTCTAACTATCAAAGATGTTGATCTATATGGATCAAACTAGTGTAAGGATAGTACCGGTACCGACTTTTCGAAGCTACGCTGATCTTATTGCGATTTCGGTACCCTAGTGTAGTGTCCCTAACGCTTCTTTACAATTCCGTTCGCCCTGAGCTTGTCGAAGGGCGGACCGTTTTCAACAACTTTCGTTCATGGTTCGACGAACTCACCAGGAACGATAAGTCAAGGGACTTTTGAGACACTACACTAGCAAGAAAATTTTCGTCCTCTGAACCGATCTGGTTATCACTGCGTCTCTTTTTGGTAAATCAGCCTGCGGTGTGTTAAACGATTGCCATGGCGCGGTCCAAAGTAGAGATCGAGCGGCTCATGCGCGGCGCGCTGGGGGAGATCAAGGCGGATCTGATCGTCACCGGCGGGAAGCTCGTCAATGTTTATTCCGGAGAAATATTAGACGGGATGGAGATCGCCGTGCTCGACGGCAGAATCTGCCACGTCGGACCGAGCGCGGCGCACGCGCGCGGGGAAAATACCGAAATCATCGACGCGCGCGGGCTCTACGTCGCTCCGGGTTTTATCGACGCGCACACGCACATCGGCCATTTTTGCCGGCCGTATGAGTACCTCCAAGCCTATCTTCTCCATGGAACCACGGCCCTGGTCGCCTCGTGCGACGAGCAGGCGACGGTCTTCGGCTTCAAGGGCGTGAAGCTTTTTCTCGACGAAGTGGAGACGCACCCGCTCCGCGTCTACACTGTCCTCTCCATGGTCGCGCCCCAGGATCCGCTTCTATGCAGCACGAAAACTCTGACGCAAGCCGAAGTCGCCGAAGGGCTGGACGATCCGCGCGTCATTGGATTAGGCGAGATCGTCTCCTGGCTTCGGCTGCTCCAAGGGGACGAGGAGCTTCTGGCGAGAATCGAGATGGCGCACGCGCGGGGAAAGATCATCCACGGCCACACCGCCGGCGCGCGCGACCAAAAACTTTCCGCCATCGCCGCGGCGGGCATTTCTTCGTGTCACGAGCCGATCAACGAGCAAGACGTTCTGCAAAGACTCCGCTCCGGCTACTGGACCATGCTGCGCGAAGGCTCCTTCCGCCGCGACCTGGAAGGCACGTTGAAAACGGTCGTTTCCCGCGGCCTGAGCACACAGCGCCTCATTCTCGTCACCGACGGAATGTCTCCTGACGATGTTCTTACGGACGGCCACATGGATTTTGTCGTTCGCCGCGCGATCGAACTTGGCCTCTCTCCATTGCAGGCGATTCAAGCCGTGACATTGAATCCGGCGACCTATTCGGGCCTGGAGCAGGAGATCGGCGGCATCGCTCCCGGCCGCCATGCCGATCTCGTTTTTCTCGAAGAAAATTTGAGCGACGTGCGCGTCCACTCGACGATGGTCGGTGGGAAAGTGCTCGCGAAAAAAGGCGAGTCTCTGGTTCGCGGCGCGCCGATCGCGTGGCCGGAAGAGACGATTCACTGCTTGCGCATCGGGTCGAAGGTGTCGGCGGCATCGTTTCAAATCCGCTGCCCTTCGCCGCGCGCGAAGATTCGCGTTATGGAACTGATAGGCCAGACGATCACCGCCGAAAAGATTCTTGAAGTCGCCGCGCCGCGAGGCGTTCTCGAAGCCGATCCGAGCCGCGATTTGCTTAAAGTCGCCGTGTTCGAGCGCCACAAGCCGACGGGCGGAGTGGCTCACGGATTTCTCAAAGGCTTCGGCGCTCCCGGCGGCGCCGTCGGCATGACGACGAATCTCGACGAAAACACGCTGCTCGTCGCCGGCGGCAACGACGAGGACATGGCGCTTTGCGCCCAAGTGCTGCTCGAAGCCGGCGGGGGAATCGCCGTCGTCGATCGCGGCGAAGTCCTGGAAAAAATCGAGTTTCCGGTGGGAGGGATTTTTTCGTTCGCGCCGTGGCGCGAGATGGGAGAAAAGCTCGAACGCATCAATCGTTGCTTGCGCGAGCGCGGCGCGCCGTTTGCAAAGCCGATCTATGCGCTCTCGTTTCTCACTTTCGTGACGTTGCCCGCTCTTAGGATCACGGCGCGTGGTTTGATTTCAGCCAAGGACCGGAAGATCGTGCCGTTATTCGTGGAGAGCTGAATTAGACCGCAATATTCACCCCCAACTCCGGCCTCAACTCTTTACCTTGGCAGCCTTTGCGGCTTTGCGCGAGTCATCTGAAATTCGATTCGAAGCCCGAAATCCGAAACTGTTTTCATTTTGGGTGTTTGTCGCGCCAAGACGCCAAGAGCGCAAAGAATACTTTCTTGAGGGCAGATCTAAGACTCTTCAGACTTCCGTCCGCCGGCGTCCTGGCGCAGCAGCGGCAGAACTTTTCCTTCCTTTTCTTTTCTCATGTTGCAATGGCCTTCGAGAATCGCGCCGTCGCCGATCACGAGACTCTCGGTGAAAATATCGCCGATGACGGTTCCCGGCGGCTGAATCTCGATCCTCTTATCCGCTTGAATGTCGGCGGTCACTTTGCCGCGGATCACGGCGGAAGTCGCGCTGATTTTTCCCTTGATTACGGCGTTTTCCCCGATCGTCACGTTGCCGTGGACCAGGACTTCGCCGTCGATCTCTCCTTCGATCGTCGTCGGCCCCTCGAATAAAAGCCGGCCGCTCACTTTCGTTCCGGGACCCAGATAGCCGCCCGATTCGCCCCCGCGCCTGATTGTCTCAGCCATAAAATACCCCTCTTCGGTTTGAGGCCATTTTTAATCCAGGCGTGCACGTTTGTCCAGGATCTTTTCATTCACCGCGGAGACACAGAGGTCGCATGGTTCGACCCTTCGGCTTCGCTCAGGGCAGGCTCCCTCGACCGCGCCTTTAGTCCCGAGCTTGTCGAGGGATCACCACGAACGGAACTCTTTGTCGCCGCGCATCCTGAGCCTAGTCGAAGGGCGCGTTCTCCGCGCCTCTGTGGTGAAATCAAAATCGAAAATTGTTTGACAAGGGAAACCCGTTCTGTCACAAACTTGCGATATGGCGATGAAAGATTTGAGAGACTTCGTCAAGCTGCTCGAGTCGCACGGCGAGCTGACGCGCGTCCGCGAAGAAGTCGACTGGAACCTGGAAATGGGCGCGATCATCCGCCATTGCTACGACATCGGCGCGCCGGCGGCGCTCTTCGAAAAGGTGAAAGATCATCCCAAAGGGTTTCGCGCCCTCGGCGCGTCTCTAGGGCCGAGCCGAATTCCCGGCCATTCACTCTACGCGCGCATCGCTCTCGCCTTCGGGCTTTCGCCCGACGCGACGCCGCAGCAGATCATGGAATATTACCTCGAGCGCAAAGAGAAGCCGATCAAGCCCGTCACGGTGAAGAGCGGCCCGTGCAAGGAAAATATTCTTCTCGGCAAAGATGTCGATCTGCTGAAGTTTCCCGCGCCGCTGATCCACGGCGGCGACGGCGGACGCTACATCGGCACGTGGCATGCCGTCATCACCAAGGACCCCGACAGCTCGTGGGTGAATTGGGGGATGTATCGGCTGATGATCCACGATCGGAACAGCTTAGGCTGCCTCTTTCCGCTGCAGCAGCACATCGGCCAGATGTATCAAAAATACGAAGCGAAAAATAAACCGATGCCCGCGGCCGTCGCGATCGGCGCGCAGCCGGTCGCGCCGATCGTGAGCTGCGTCCAGCTTCCGCCTTACGTCAACGAGGCCGATATTGCCGGCGCCCTTCAGGGCGAGCCGATGCAACTGGTCAAGTGCGAGACGATGGACCTGGAAGTTCCCGCCGGCGCCGAGATCGTCCTCGAAGGCGAAGTGCTCCCGCACGAGCGCAAGAACGAGGGGCCTTTCGGCGAATACATGGGCTACGAAGCGGGCAAGTCTTCGCCCAAGCCGGTCTTTCGCGTCAACGCGATTACCTACCGCAACGACCCCATACTGCCTTTCTCCAACATGGGAATGCCGATTCACGAATCGCAGATCGTGACCGCATTGATCAAAGGCGCGGAGGTTTACTCGGAGCTTAAAAAGCTCGGCCTTCCCGTCAAGGGAGTTTATTTTCCGCCGTTCGCCGTGAGCCACATGGCGGTGGTCTCGACCGAGGTGCCTTTCATCAACTTCGCCCGGCGCGTCGCGCATGCGATCTGGGCCACCAAGCCCGGCCTCTTCACCTATTATATCGTCGTCGTGGATGCGGACGTGGACCCGACCAACACCGACGAGGTGCTGCACGCCATCGCGACGAAGTGCCATCCGGTGAACGGCATCCATCCGGTCAACCACATTCCCGGCTTTCCCGTTCTGCTGCCGTTTTTGCCGCCGAAAGAGCGCCTCATCGGCGACGCGGCGGGTGTGATCTTAGATTGCACCTGGCCGAAGGATTGGCCGGCGGAGTCGATACCGGTCAAGGCGAGCTTTGAAAATCTTTGGCCGGAGGAAATCCGCGCGAAAGTCCTGAAGAAGTGGCAAGCGTACGGTTTCGAGACGCCGGAAGCTTCGCTCCCGAAAGCGCAAAAATCTCAAGCCCGCAAGTAACGCTTCATTCCCCGTTGTTTAGATAAAGCGCGACAGCTTGAATGCAAAGACCGCGGGCGGGTCGTCCTGAACGGCGACGCGCTTGAGCGCCAGCGGGTTTGCTCCCGGTGGATTGATTCCCTCGATCGTCGTGCACGCCGCCTGATAGCCGGCTGCGCTCAGAAGATCCTGGATTTCCGGGCTGAAATGTTCGAAGCCGCCGAACGGATAAGCGAAGAGCTTGACCGGGCGCTTGAGCTCCGCTTCCAGGACGGCTTTGGACTCCGCGATCTCGCGTCGTGCATCATCGCGGCTCAACGCCGGCAGCGCGGGATGGCTCAACGTGTGACTGCCTATGCTCACGCCGCCCTCCGCCATTTCCCGCAGTTGCTCCCACGTAAGCATCGGCAGTTCTTCGAACGGGTCATCACCAAGCGCGAGGCCCAATTTTTCCGCGATCCCGCCGAGCAGCCGCTCGCGCTCCCGCGGAGCGACGCGGCTGAGGGCCGCCTCGATCGCATAGAGCGCCCTGCGCCGCCGCCGTTTGGTCCTCAAACTGAAAACGATTCGGTCGCTCCCCGGCAATTCCCCGGGAGAAAATTCCAGCCGGGATGCCGGGGAATTCTTGATCCAGAAAAGCAGCTTGTAATTCCACAGCGACGTCCTCTTCGTGAGCGGCTCGGTGGCGACGAATACGGTCGCCGGGCAGCCGTGCTTTTTCAGCAGGGGAAACGCCGCCTCGTAGTTGTCGCGAAAGCCGTCGTCGAAGGTGAGAGCGGCGGCATTTTCCGGCAGCGGCTCGCCGCGCTGCATCATCTCGACGGCGCGCTCCAGAGACAAAATCTCGAAATGGCGGGTTGCGTAATCCAATTGGCGGGAAAAATGGCTTGCGGAAACGCGCAGCCCGCGGTGGAGCAAATCGTTGGCGCCGACGCTATGGTACACGAGGATGAGGAGCCCGCGATGCTTGGCAGGACGAAGACGGTTCAGCGCGTGCAAAACGCCGGTGGAGTAGCCCGCCCGGAGCGCCAGCCGCCGCGCCGCAAGCGACAGCCTCTGGAGTTCCGCCGGATCGATGAGATTTCTCCGGTCCCGCGGCCTCATGTCGCGGGCCTCCGGTAGAGCGCCTCGGTTTGCTCCAACATCGCGGCCTGGGAAAAATGGCTCTCGACCCGCCGCCTGCCGGCGCGTCCCATCGCTTGTCTTTTCTCCGGGTCGCCGAGCAGCTCCGCGAGCGCCGCGGCGAGGGCGGTGAAATCGCCGGCAGGGAAGAGAAAGCCCGTGACGCCGTCAACGAGCATGCCGGGAATTCCTCCGACGTTCGCTCCGACGGCCGGCTTGCCGCAGGCCATGGCCTCGAGGAGAGAAAACGGTTGAGCGTCCTGTCGAGAAGGCATCGCCAACACATCGAAGGCATGCATCAATCGCCGCGCGTCCCTTCGATAGCCGGCGAAAACCACGATGTCGGAGACTTTCAGCTCCTCCGCGAGTTTCTTGAGCGCCGCTTCCTCCGGTCCAGCGCCGATCAAGGCGACTCTCAGTTGCGGCGCTCCGGCGCGGATCAGCGCCGCCGCGCGGATCAAGAGATCGGCTCCCTTCATCGCGTGCAGGCGCCCGACCATCCCGACCACGGCGCTCCCCTCCGGCACTCCCAGCGCCGCCGTGGCGTCGCGCCGTTCGCTGTCGGAACCTTGAAACTCCGCCGCGTCGATGCCGTTCGGGATGACGATGATTTTTTCCCGCGCGCCGGTTTTTTTTCGCGCCAGGTCGTCTCTAACTTCATCCGAGATCGCGATGATGCGGCTCAAGCGGCGGAGCGCCCGGTCCTCGAAGAATCGCTGCAGTCGGGAGCGCTGGAGGAGCGTATTATGGACGGTGAGAACGCGGCGCGGAATGCCCGCCGCGCAAGCGGCGGCGATGGGCGCATAGGCGAGTCCCAACCGTCCGGCGTGCAGGTGAAGCACGTCGAGCCGCGCCGGCGCGAGCGCGCCCAGCGCGCGAAAAATCTCGGGAACATTTTTCGCCAGCGGCCGCGCCACTCCGCGCCAATCTTTGCCGGCGAGTCGGATCAGCCGCGGTTCCAGCCCGCGCGCGCTCAACTCCGCGCGGAAGGGGTGCGCTGCTTCCGCCGCGTCGCAGAAGACGGTGATGTGATGGCTGCTGCGAAAATGGTCGATCAAGGCGAGGACGTGCCTTTCCACTCCGCCCATGGCGACGGGAAGACAAAAGTAATAACCGATGCGCAGCGGCGTCACGAGATCTCTCGACCTGCCTATTCGCCGGCCGCGCGCCCCCGGGCCGCGCGCTCGGTCAGAAATAATCCGCAGACGAACCAGGGCTCGACCAGATAGCGCTTCCATAGATGGGCGGGCCGGCTGGCCAGACGAAACAACCATTCCAATCCCAGCGGGCCGAGCCAGCGCGGCGGCGTGGGAACCGCTCCGGCGATATAATCCATCAGCGCGCCGACGTTAAAAATGGCGTTGGCGTCCACACGTCCCGCGTTTTCCAGAATCCAATGTTCCTGCCGCGGCATGCCCATCCCGACCAGCAATAAGTTAGGCCGGCAGCGATTGATCCCGGCGACGACGTTGTGGTTTTCCGCGCCGTCCGCGCGCGCGTCGAAATAGCCCCCGGCGGCGTCGAGCAACAGTCCGGGAAATTCCCGCCGCAAGATTTCCGCGCCTCGGGCGGCGATCGCCGGGGCCGAGCCCAGGTAAAAAATCCGCCAGCCGCGCCGCGCGGCCTCGGCCATCAACGGGCGCACCCAATCGAGCGGCGTGAGCCGGTTCCGGCGGCTCAAGCGCAAGCCCAACAGCTTGCCGAAAAGCACGAGGCTCATGCCGTCGATGTGAACGAGATCGGCGCGGGCATAAAAGGAGCGCACCGCGGCGTCGTGGTGATAGAGATAGACGCTGTGCAGGTTGTGATTCGCAATGATCCAGCGGCGATTTTTTTCCACCGCCTCGGCGATGGCGGCTTGCAGTTGGTCCGCGGTAAGAGGGTGGACTCTGACGCCGAGGAATTGAGCGGCTTCGGTCGCGGGTTTCTCCGAAGGACTGCTCATTCGCGGCCGCTCTTCAGCGTTTTGACCCATCCACGGTGTTCGCGCCAGAACCTCGGCAGCATGGTCAGAAGAACCGCTCGCTCATTAATGAGCCGGGCCAGGAACTTGAGATAGAGCGCCGGATCCCGCATGAGCCAGCGGAGGTGCGTCGCCGTTTGTTTGATCGTCGAGCCGAAAACCCAACGGAGCACTACGACCAGCAGGAAATGCGGGCCCCGGTTGCGCCGGTAGAATTCCGGATAGCGGCAGTAGAGCCTGAGCGCTTCCTCCAGCCGGTCCCCCCATTCCTTTCGGTTGAGAAAGGCTCTCGGCCGCGGCGGATGAACCACGATCGCTTCGGGACAAAAGATAACCGGGCCGCGCGCCGACACGGCGACGCCGAGCTCGGTGTCTCCGGAATAGTGCACGACCTCTTCATCGAATCCTCCGACCGCCGTTAAAGCCGAGCGACGATAGGCGACGTTGCAGGTGTGGTAAATCGTGTTGGGACCGTTGACCACGACCTGGTGCGTCAGAGGCGTGACCAGATGGGGCAAGGTGACCGTCTTTCCTTGAACCCCCAAGGCCGTCGGATGAGCTGCCAAGGAGCGCGCGATGGAGAGAAGCCAATCGCGGTCGGCCAGACAGTCGTCATCCGTGAAGGCGACGATTTCCCCTTCTCCCTCGCGCCAGCCGCGATTGCGCGCCGCATAGGAGCCGGCATGAGCGATGTTGAGCGCCCGGACATTGACGTGGCGGCGCGCCAACTCTTTGAGCGCCGTCCAGGTCCCGTCCGAGGAGCCGTCGTCCACGACGATAATGAGATAGCGCTCGGCGGGATAGGTCTGATGGAGCAGCGACGAGACGACTCCATCGAGCATGGCGACGCGGTTGAAGGTCGGAACGACGATGTCGATGAACGGGAGATTCATGCCCTGGCCGATCGGCTTTTCGCGTGAAACCACGGCAACGGACGTCCGAGGAATTTTTCCAGCCCGGCGACGTCGTCGCGATAGACTCTCTCGAGAAAATTTCTTCCTTCCTCGGGCATCGGCGGCTTGACCGTTTTTTGGTAGAAAATTTTCTCCAACACCCGGCGTCTCCAGCGGTCGGGAAGAAAGCGCCGCGCCGCGTTGCGCGCGAGCCGGTTCTGGGTCGCGAGCCGCGACCAACGCCAGCGGTGCACCCCGAAGGAGTTGTGGATTTCGCCCGCCGACGCGGGCGGTTCGGCCTTCACGCCGAGAAATTGCAAAATCTCGCGCACGGCGCCCGGCGTGTCGCGGATGAATTCCTCGAAGATAAGGATCTTGACACGGTCGGCGCCGAATATTTCGAAATATCTTTTGACCGACTGCGTATAAAAGGCCGGCTTAAGATACAGATCGAGCTTGACGGCTTCATGGAAAGGCAACCGCTGAAAGCCCGAGCGTCGGTGCTGCAAATAGGCCGAGTAGATCTGCTCGACCGGATCGCGCAGGATCATGATGATGCGGGCGTGAGGCGCGACCGAGTGAATCCGCCGCGGCGCTTCGAGATCCATCAGATAGGACGGGCTGGCTTCCCCCACCAGGGCTTCCCCTCTTACGTTCTTGAAGAGGCGGAGATATTTCGCCTTGCTGCGAATCGGTTTCGGTGCGAAGGGCGCGAAGTGGTCGAACGCGTCGAAATAGCGCGGCTCCTTGACGGGAGACATGTAAATCCCGGGCACCTGTCTCAAATACTCGTAAAGCGAAGTCGTTCCCGACCGCGGGGCTCCCACGATAAAAAAATTCGGCCACATCTCCCTCGGCGCCATCTTGATCTATAGGCAGCGATGCCGGTCCTTGAATAACATTCCGGGAATCCAACGCGCAAGCGTCCGCGGGTGTCACCCGCCGCGCGCATTGCGCGGCGAGTGCGCAACCAGGCGTCCGTCTTCTTACGATCGCGGATTCAGTGCGCCCCTCGTCCGGAGAGGACGGCGAGAATGGTTTTGAAAAAAATCTTAAGGTCCAGGCGGAGCGACCAATTATCCACGTACTCCAGATCGAGCCGCATCCAATCGGCGAAATCCACGCCGCTTCTCCCGCTCGCCTGCCACAGCCCGGTGATGCCGGGTTTCATCGAGAAGCGGCGGCGCAGCGGTCCTTTGATCTGCGCCGTCTCCGCCAGCGGCAGCGGCCGCGGGCCGACCAGACTCATGTCGCCTTTGAGGACGTTCAGCAATTGCGGCAGCTCGTCGAGGCTCGCGCGCCTCAAGCATTTGCCCCAGCGCGTGACGCGCGGGTCGTTCACGACCTTGAAGACCGGTCCGGACATCTGGTTGCGGTCGGCCAGCGCGGTTTGCAGCCGGTCGGCGTCCGGCACCATCGTGCGGAATTTATACATCGTGAAGCGCCGGCCGTGCAGGCCGCCGCGCTCCTGCCGGAACAGAACGGGGCCGCCGGAGCCAAGCCATATCAGCAGGCCGGCGAGCGCCATAGGAAGCGCGAGCAGCGTCAGCAACGCCAGCGCGCCGGCGAGGTCGATCAGCTCTTTGACGTAGCGCCGGCCCACGGAGAGCGGCGTCGGTGAAAAAGAAAAAAAGGGAAGGTCGAATGATTCTTCCAGGTAGGGCCGCGCCAGCGCCGGCCGGTAGAGCTGGGCCAGCACTTTTCCCTCGACGCCCATCTCTTCGCAGACCTTCAGATAGTCGCTGACCTGCTCCAGCATGGAAGGAGGCAGCACGAAGTAAACTTCGTCCACGACCTCTTGATGGAGCAGGTCCGGGAGTTCCTCCACCGTCCCCCGGATCGGCAAGCCGCCGGTGGACGCCGCCGGCGCGGCGCTTCCCAAGGTTAGATAGCCTATTGGCACGACGCCTTCCTCGTGGTTGCGCCGCATGCCGTCGAGCAAGAGCGCGGTCTGGCGCCGCGCATCGGGCCCGTCGGCGGTGACGATCAGCGCGTGGCGCGTCGATTTTCCCGCGCGCCGGCGCAGCGCCAGCCATGACGATACCGCCATTCGCGTGACGATGAGCATGCCGGTCTCGACGACGACGAAAAGAACGAGCAGGCTGCGGTTGAAGGTTTCGAATTTGATGAGGAACAAAAGAAGCGAGAGAACGAGAAGACCGGCGGCGCCGACCTTGAGCGCGAGCCGGACGATGGCCGCGGGACTTTCGACCTTGGGCCGGTAGGCGCCGCCGAGAAAAAGCAGCAGCCACCAGAGAGGAATCGTCGCGAGGAGTATCCAGAGATAATGATCGATGGGCCCGAGCCCGAGCAGGCCTAGACTTTTGGGCAGAAGCTTTCGCAGATAGTACGACAGCACGAAGGCCGCCGCCACGACGACGGCGTCGATGGCCATCATCACTCGAGGAAAAAGCGCGCGCCGCTCCATGTTCAGCCGATTACAGACACAGTGAGAGCCGCTTTGTCAACGAGACGCTGTCCAGGCCTGTCGCGTGAGCCGTCGGTAGGAACCGAATCTGAAATCTGAAATTTGCGATTTGAGACTTCGTCGTGAGCTCAGTCGAACGATTCCTCGCGAAGCGAGGATATGGTGCGAGGAAGGGGATTTGAACCCCTACGCCATTTCTGGCACTAGCCCCTCAAACTAGCGCGTCTACCAGTTCCGCCATCCTCGC
>DASXUF010000203.1 GCA_036504975.1 Candidatus Binatia bacterium
GGATCGTTCAGGTTCATCGCGCTCTGGAGCGTCTGATCGAAGTACATGTAGCGAGCCTCGTCGTCCTGGTTCACACGGATGTGGTGATAAAAAGAGTCTTTTTCGTAGAGCGTTCGATAGACCGACCACGCCGACAGAGGCAACGTTATGAAGAACAGGGTGAGAAGGATGACAACGGCCGCCTTCGTCACGGCCCCGGCGCGGCCACGCACTTTCTCGCCGTGCGCGCGCGTCAGCGGCCACATGACCAGCGCGAGCAGCAGGAGCGTGAGTCCCAGCGCGTGGATGATGTTGGCGACGCCGATCGCCGGTATCAGATAAAAAGCGGTGAAGAGCGTGCCGAAGATGCTGCCGCAGGTGGAGAGCGCGTAGAGCGTGCCGGCCGTGCTGCCGACGGTCGATAGCGCCGTCGCGCCGAGCCGGATGGCATAGGGCGAGATCGTGCCGAGAAAAATCCCCGGCACGAGAAAGTAGATCGTGCTGACGATGAGCGGGTTCGCCCGGGCGCCGAAATCGGTCTCCGCCACCCACAGGTTCACCGTGGGATAGAAGAAGGGGAGAGTGAAAATCATCGCGCCGGGCATGAGCAGCAGGAGCAGCAGCCGCGCGAACGATGGATTGCGCTCGGAGAGCCGGCCGCCCCAGTAGTAGCCGACGCTCAGGGCGGCGAGCACGACGGAGATCAGGCTCCCCCAGACGAAGATCGAGTTGCCGAAGTAGGGCGCGAGCACGCGCGAGCCTACGATCTCCAAAGACATGAGCACGGCCCCGCTGATAAAGACGATGATGTTCAACCAGAGACGTACCATGCTCAGTCCTCCCAGTCGCGATGGTCTTCCTCGTCGACCAAGGTCACCGGCTCCAGCAGCTCCTCGGAAATGCCTTCGATAAATTGCGACCGCCGCGAGAGCACGGTGCCCAGGCCGCGGTCGAAAATCTTGATCGGATAGGAGATGAAGAGATTTTCCTTGGCGCGCGTCGCCGCCACGTAGAGAAGCCGTCTCTCCTCTTCGAGTTCCTCGGCGGTGTTGATGTTGTAATAGGACGGGAACCGTCCCTCCAGCACCCAGATGATGAAGACCGAGTGCCATTCGAGGCCTTTGGCCGAGTGGATCGTCGAGAGCACCAGCGGGCCTTCGTCCGGATCGACCGCGAGCACGTCGTCCACGCTGTCCGTCGGCGGTTCGAGCGCCATGTCGGTCAAGAGCCGCTCCAGGCTGCGGTAGCGCTCGGTCATGCCCTGAAAATGCTCCAGGTCTCTCATCCGCTTGGGATAGTCCTCGGGGTGATTCCGCTTCAAGATCGGCGCGTAATACTGCATCAGGTATTGCGTGTTTTCCGCCGGCCGTTGCGCCTCGGAGCAGACTTCCAATACCTGCGCGAGCGTTCTTAAACCGTGCGCGACTTTGCCTTTGGCTTCGAACGACCGCAGGCGCTCTCTCGGGTTCGAGCCCTCGAGCAGCCAGTGGATGATTTTCTGGCTCGCCTGGGGACCGACTCCTTCCAGGAGCGAGAGCACGCGGCCCCAGGAGATCGCGTCCTGGGGATTGGCGAGAATGCGCAAGTGCGCGAGCACGTCCTTGATGTGCGCGGTCTCCATGAACTGGAAGCCGCCGCGCTTGACGAACGGGATGTTGTGGCGCGTGAGCTCGATTTCCAAATCGAAGGAATGAAAGCTGGAGCGGAACAACACCGCCACGTCCCACAGCGGCACGCCTTCTTCTCTCAGCTCTAAAATTTTCTGGCAGACGAAGCGCGACTGCATCGGCTCGCTCTCGGCCTGGACGAGCAGCGGCGTGTCGCCTTCCTGCTTGCTCGTGAAAAGACGCTTCTCGTACTTCTCGGCCGCCCGCGAGATGATCTCGTTCGTGAAGTTCAGGATCGGCTGCGTGCTGCGGTAGTTCTCCTCCAGCGAAATGATGCGCGCGCCGGGAAAATCCCTGGGGAAGTCCATGATGTTGCGGAAGTTGGCGCCGCGAAACGAGTAGATGCTCTGGGCGTCGTCGCCGACCACCATGACGTTGTCGTGCGCCGCGGCGAGGAGCCGGACGATGTCCGCCTGCAAACGGTTCGTGTCCTGATACTCGTCCACCATGATGTAGCGGTAGGTTTCCGAGAGCCGCCGGCGCACATGCTCGTCGCCGCTGAGAAGCTCCTTGAGCTTGATGAGGAGATCGTCGTAGTCGAGCAATCCGCGGATCTTTTTGTAATCGACGTAGCGCTCGTACAAGCGCAGGAGATCTTCGAGGTACTCATAGAGATGAGGATAGTCGCGCTCGATCAGATCCGGGATCGTCCACTGTTTGTTCAGCGCCATGCTGTAAATTTCCGCCACGGTCTGCTTGCGCGGGAAGCGCTTCTCCTTGGTGTTCAATCCCAGCTCGGCGCGGAGAAGCTGGACCATGTCCTCGCTGTCGGGGCGGTCCATGATGGTGAACGACGGCAGAAGCTCGATCTTGGGGCCGTGGTGGCGGAGCACTGTGTTGGCGAACGAGTGAAACGTTCCGCCGGCCACTTTGTCGCAACGGTTGTCGATCAAGAGGCTCGCGCGGCGCAGCATCTCTTCGGCCGCACGCCGTGTGAAGGTGAGGAGCAGGATCGTCCGCGGATCGATGCGCAGATCGATGAGCCGCGCCACGCGATAAACCAAGGTGCGGGTCTTGCCGGTTCCGGCGCCCGCGATGACCAGGACCGGGCCGTCCACGGCGGTGGCCGCTTCGAACTGCGCTTCGTTCAGCTCCTTGCGGTAATCGATCCCTGAAATGGAACCGGAAGGGAGGTCGCTCCGTTTTAGGACATATTTCCGGGCCAAATGTTTTTCTCCGGGGAGTTTCCCTAAGCTACTAATTTTCTGTGAACGTAGCAAGCTTCTTTCCTTTACGCCGTCGGGCTGCTACGAGTAATATCATTATACTTTTAGCCATGCCAAAAAACTCTGCCCTTCACGCGCTAAAAAAGGATGTCACTCCCGCGCATCCGCCAGAGGACGGATCAGCCTCAGACTGAAGCGGGAGTCCAGACCCCCTTTGTCTCCCCCTTAGCAAGGGGGAGATTTAGTGGGGGTTCATTCGAGCCTTTTATGAGACTTTTGGCAAGCACGATCGCTGCTCTGGTTCTCGCTGTTCTTGCCGCGCCCGCTTCGGCCCAGGTGAAGAGCAAGGCGTCTGCCGCCAAGCCGGCGGGGTCCGCTCGCGCGGGCGACGAGACCTTGCGGCTGAACGCGGAGGTCATTCGCACCACGGGGGAGTACCGAGACCAGCTTACGCACCAAGCGAAGCTCGAAGCTGTGGAGATAGAGCGGCTGGAACAAGAGGTGAAGTTCCGCGCGCAGTGGCTCGACAAAGGCTATATCGCCCGCCAGGAATGGGAGCAGAAAAAGCTCGAGCTGGCCGCGGCGGAAGCGAAGCTCGCCGACATCCGCCGGAGGATCGAGGAAGCCGAGATGGTCCTCGGCGAGGCGGAAGCGCGCGCGGCGCTCCTGACGCTGCCGGCGCTGCCGCCCGGCGGCTACAGCGAGAGCGCGTCGCTGGTCCGCTACAACGGCGGCGCGCCGTGGTCGCTGGCGGACTCCGGAAAGATCGAGACGTTTTTCGCCTCGCGCTTCGGCCGTTCGCTTCCGGTGAGCGCGCGCGGCGAGACGGAGCTGCACCGGCGCATGAAGTTCGATCACAGCAACGCGATGGACGTGGCGCTCCATCCGGACAGCGTAGAAGGGCGTGCGCTCATGGAATATCTCCGCAAAGCCGGCATCCCGTTCATAGCTATTCGTGGAAAGATGGCGGGGTCAGCGACCGGCGCGCACATCCATATCGGCAAACCGTCGGTCCGGATGGCCGGGCCGTAGCTTATTTTAGATTTTCGATTTCAGCCCAAAGGACTGATCAGCCTCAGGCTGAGCCGATTTTGGATTTAATTGAAAATCCAAAATCTAAAATCGAAAATAGTTGATGGTTGCCGGAGCCAGCGTGATTCAATTAACATGGCTGTTACAAGTTTGTAGGAGGTTGCTATGAAGGAGTTGGCCGCCGTCGATCTTCACGAAGCGATTCAAAACGTGCGCGATGCCGGCAAGGGCCGCCGGGTGCTGTGGCAGGACTCGGAATCGATCGCCTTTTTGAGCCGCGGCCGCAAGATGAGAACGGATTTTCACGTCGATCCGAGCGATGAGGTCACGCTACAGCTCGCCGGCGAGCAGCACCTCCATTACCTCACGCCTGAAGGCGAGCGGAAGGTCGCGCTGATCCGTCCCGGCCAGCTCCTGTTGTGCCCGGGAGGCGTGCCCCATTCTCCGCGCGTGACCGAGGACGCCTGGTTCGTCGTGATCGAGCGCAAGCGGCGCGCCGGCGAGGAGGACCGATTCCTGTGGCTGTGCGAGGGCTGCGGTGAAAAAGTTTACGAAGTCTCCGTGCCGGTCGGCGATTACAGCCAGGACCCGGTGGGGCGAGTCCATGAGCGCTTCTACGGCGACGAATCGCTCAGGACCTGCAAGAAATGCGGCGCGGTTGTGCCGCGCCCCTCTCCTTAGGAGTGAAAATGATTGGGCGTCTCCTGATAGTCTTGCACTTCGACGGGCTCAGTGCGAACGGGTTAGGAAAGCGCCGTTCGTGGTGAGCTTGTCGAACCATAACGGCGCTCCGCATGTTAAGAGCATATGAAATCCTACGTCGCGGCGCTTCGAGCGCTGGCCGAAAGTTATCGACGAGCCGAGGCGGAGATCGTCAAGGCATACTTCGATAAGCGGAGAAGCAAAAAAGACCACCTTCACTGGCTCAAGGCGCAGGCTTACAAAGAGCATGCGGCGATCCATCCGCTGTTGAAGCTCCTCGCCGCTTTTTATTCGCGTTTCGACGGCGAAGTCGATCGGCGCGAGTTCGAAGAAATCGCCGAGAAGCTGGCGGAAGAAACCAAGCACGCGCGGCTGGTTATGGATCTGCTCGAAGCGATCGGCGGCAAGAAGCTGACGCCGCGAGATCTGGTGTGGCTGCCGGAAGACAAGAAGCTCGCGCGGGTGCGGGCGCGGTACTCGAAAACCTACGCCGCGCTGCTCCACGGCTCGAAGACTCCGAGCGACAAAGAGATGAGACGCAAAGACGAGGAACTGGAACGCGCCGCCGTCACGCTGACCGAAGGCGGTGGCGGCGCGCTTTACGAGGTCTGCGTGCGCCTCAAAAAAGGCGCGATCGAAAGAAAGATCGCCGCGGCGTTCAAGGAAATTCACCGTGACGAGGTGGACCATAAAAACGCCGGCGCGCGCAACCTGGAGCAGCTCGTGCAGCGCCGCGAAGATTTCGACCGCGTCGCGGAAATAATCCGCCAGGTCTCAAGCCAACGCCTGCGCATGCGCAACGAGCAGTTCGGGTTTCCTCTGAGCGAAGCGAAATTGCGTGAGCTGGGAAAGCGCTGCTCCCCGTCCGGGAAGCGGCGCTCTCGCGTCGGCCGGCTGACGGACGGAAAGAAAACGTTACTCCGTCGCTTTCGCGAAGATAAGAAAATGTTGCCGCGGCAGAAAATCGAAATCCCTTTGTAGAGCGTAGCCCGCCTGTTTCATCTCGCTGACGATCACTTCCTTCGCCGTGTGATGGCCCGGCATGGTTTCGATCCATCCTCCTTTGCCGTTGAACTCCACAATAGCCACGCGACCTTTGGGGCGGAGGTATTTCTGGGCGTCGGCAAAATATTTAACGCGGTCGCTTAAATGGTGATAGGTGTTGCTGGTGAAAATAAGATCCACGCCGGATATCGGCAGGAGCGGGTCATTGATTTTCGCGAGAATAACCTCGACGTTGGCGAAACTTTCCTGCTTTGCCCGTTTCGCGAGCGCATCGTTCAATCCTTGGTCTACGTCCACCGCGTAGACCTTGCCTGATGGTCCCACCGCCTTTGCCATCCGGAAAGTAAAGTATCCTCCACCCGAGCCCAGGTCGGCAACGCGATCTCCCGGACGGATGTCGAGCGCGCGAATGACCTCGTCGGGCTTTTGCCATTCGTCGCGGCCGATGCCTTCGTAGGCGCATTGCTTGAGCTTGGTGCAGCCTGCGAGCAGGAGGAAAAGCAGCAGGAAAGAGAGTCGGACTCGTTGGTCGGCGCGCAGCGGATCTAACGAATAAGTTCTCACGGACTCATTTCCCGACGAACATTCTCAAATAATCTTTGCTTTCCTGGTTGCAGTATGCGCTGTCCTCATCGCGGAGCGCGGAGCAAAAGGGCGCGGCGTAGCTGGTGTCCCAGGTGTTGTCGATCAGCGCGTAGACGACGCCGCGAATGCAGGCGCGGCGCGGCTCGCCTTCGGCCCGCTCGCATTGTTCAGCCGCCGGGCGGCTGTCGCCGCCGCGAGCCGCGTTCGACAGGTCGCGTCCGATCGACTGCGCGCACTCCGTTTCAAACCGCCCCGCCTTGGCGCACTCGTCGAAGAGCAATTCGGTCGCGAGGCCCATCTCCTGCATGCGCCACGTCTGCATCAGGTAGCACGCGCCGCGATATTTGGGCACGACTTCGTTGCAGGGATAGTGGTAATCGGTGGCGCTCACGTTTCTCTTTTCCGGGTTGGAGGAAAAAACGTTTTCCATGAAGACGCCGCCGTAGCAGACCTCCCGGCTCCAAGAGTCCGGCAGCGAGTCGCAGGCATGTAAGGATGGATCGATCTGGTTTTCGGTGAAGTACATGACGGCGTGCCCCAATCCATGGAGGCACTGGAAATAAACGCGCAGCGGGCTTTTTGAATCGCAAGCCGCCGCAGCCTTGCGCGCGATCTCATCCTGCGTGACGTGTCGCGCGAGGTGTGCTTCGTCGCCGCGCAGGAAGCGCTCCACCGCGCCGTGATAGCATCCGGAGTGGCAGGTCTGGTCGCATGACATGAAGGCGTCGTGGATGTTGCCCTTCAGGCGGAAAATCTCTCGCCCCAATGCATGAACGATCGGATGGCAGGAAAGGCGCAGCTTCGGATCGGCGTCGCCGTTGTTCTGAATCGATTTGAGAAGATCGCCGGGCGATTGGGTTGCCAGGCCTGCTCTAAAGAGCAGATCCAGACATTCACTGCTTCCGGTTTTGCCGAGACATTCTTTGATGGCTGCCGGCGAGGGGATTGCGGCAAGCTCTGCGGCGCGCGCGGCCAGGGCGAGCGACAGAAACGCCGGCATGATCATTGTCATTAGTATCTTCATGACAGCTTAATAACACATCTTACTTTCAAACATGAATAGGGGAGAGATCCTTCGCGTTGCTCAGGATGACGGAAGCGAGGTCCGTCCACGTCGCCTGACGGAATGCCCAAGCACCCCGGGTCATTCTGAGCGCAGCGAAGAATCTCTCTTTACCGGATCGCCCGCTTGCAATAAAATACCGGCAGCACAAGAAAAGGAGCAAGCCATGAAAACAGCTCTTAAGGTTACCGGTATCGATCACGTGGTGCTGCACGTCAAAGATCTTGCGCGGTCGAAGAAGTTCTACGTAGACTTTTTGGGCATGGAGGTCGAGCACGAAAGATCGTGGCAGCTTTTCCTAAAATGCGGAAGCCAGGGGATCGCGCTTTTTGAAGCGAAAAACGGCAATGAGATCCACGGCGGCAGCGAGCTGAACCACATGGCCCTGCGTCTGAAATCCGGAGAGTATGAAAAGGTGAAAGCTTTGTTGGAAGAAAAGGGGATCGAGGTCAACGGCCGCAAGGGCGATCCTCACTGCATTTATTTTTCCGACCCCGACGGCCACCGGCTGCAACTCCTGACGCCTGGGGAAGATTGAAAGGCGGTTTTGCGCCATCCAGTCTTGTCTAAGCGGTCGGCAACATTTCTGTCATGTGCGTGATGTTCGGCACCAGGGATTGGTTGCGTGGGTACTGGTACCAGTACCGTTGCGTGTGGACCGTGGCACCGCTACAATGGTTGATCGTCTTTGGAGCCTGGGGCGGGGATGCATGCCGGAAATCAGCCGGTTCCTTGGAATAGTCATTGCGATGTTCCACCGCGAGCACGCCCCGCCGCACTTTCACGCGTATTATGGTGAGTTTGAGATCACGGTTGAAATCGAGACCGGTATCGTCGTTGGTAGATTTCCCAGACGCGCCTTGGCGCATGTGTTGGAATGGATGGCGGCTCACAAAGCTGAGCTTCTGGAAGATTGGCGGCTTGCAAGCGAGCGACGGCCATTAAATAGAATTGACCCGCTGGAGTAGTTTAATGGAATATCGATTAGTCGACGCAAAATATATTAGGGATTTTGTGGTTTGGGTCAGGTTCAGCGATGGAGCCGAGGGCGAAGTGGACCTGTTGCCGGAGCTGTCCGGTCCCGTTTTCGAGCCTCTCCGCGATGTCGCTGCGTTCAAGCGGTTTCAGCTTCACCCTGAGCTTCACACGCTTGTTTGGGACAATGGCGCCGATCTGGCGCCGGAATTTTTGCACGACAAAGTGAAATCCAGTCGCCGGCCTGCCCGAGAAACCGGATAACTTGACAAGAATGAACTGTTAACGCAAAAGTTGCCCTATGGGTCGGGAAATTCACCGTGTCATGGCGTTCGAGAAAGTGGCGCCGTTTACATTGCGACTTAGATCCCGCAATCTTGCACTACTGGCCTGAATCAGGTGAGGCGCTCAAGAGTCTGGTGAAAGATTGGAGCGCGCCCCCTCCAGAAACACGTCGAGTCAGCCATTGAAATCAGTCCACCCACTGCGTCTATTTCTCCGCTCCCTATGTACACCGCGGCTGCAGCTCCTAACGCCGGTGGAGGAATAAGGAACGTCAAAGCATACGAGTGTGGCTGAACACGCCGTTGAGGATGTAGAAAAACCCCTCAAGCCGTGAAAATTTTCTTCCTTCTTTCTTTCCTCTGCTGTAAACTTCGCGACGGAAGGAGGAGAGATGGCCCGATATAAAGACTACTCGTATGAGCAGACCAAGCTGATTCCGCTTTCCTTTCATCATCAGATCCT
>DASXUF010000204.1 GCA_036504975.1 Candidatus Binatia bacterium
AGCCCATCTTTTGCCGCTCGCGCGTCGGGCAGGACGCGGTAAACTTTCCGCGGCTCTAAATCTTCCGCGCCATCGTTTCGGATGCAAATCACAAACTGCTTTTTCTGACGCTTCATTTGCGTAAGCGACGAGTCAGGCGGCCAATTTCACGGCGACTGAGACACCAGCCTTTGCGCACAGGCCCACGAGGTAGTCCAGAGACAGCTTGTCAACCTTGTTGCGCGCGATCTCGGAGATGCGGGGCTGGACCACGCCAAGGCGCTTGGCGGCTTCCGCCTGGGTAATCGCCTCACGGTCCATCCATTTACGGAGCGCTTCGGCCAGCTCGCAACGCAGGAGCATCACAGCGGCCTCATGCGGTGGGAAGCCGAGATCAAGAAACACATTGTTTGAGCCCTTCACTTGCCGTGCTTGTTTTTTCTTCATGACTGCTCTCCGATTAACCTGTAACGCTGCACTGCCAGCTCAATGTCCGCCTGGGATGTCTTTCGGGTCTTCTTCTGAAAAGCGTGCAAGACATAAACTGCTTCCTCGAACTTGGCCACGTACACGACGCGGAACGCCCCGGCGGCATCTCGTATCCGAATCTCGTAGGCTCCAGATCCAACGGTCGGAAGCGGCTTGAAGTCTGCTGGTTCACGCCCGACTTGCACCATGAACAACTCGTATCCGGCTTGTCGACGCGCCAACTCGGGAAAGCCCGCTAAATCACGGTGAGATGTGCCGAGAAAGCGGGTCGGCTTCATCGCGATAACTTATACGACTATTCGTATGTACTTGCAAGTGCCCCACACGCCTAAACGTCCGCGTTGAACGGCGCGAGCAGAGGAGCGCAACGACGCTTGCGAGCGTTCGTTTTCCAAGGCGCGGTTAGACGGCGATTTCATCCCTGCAACGCGTCGCGCCACTGCGTAAGGAACGGTATGAGATTCTCGAACCGAGCTTCATGTGGGGTAAGTATCTCGTGGAGCATATTTGCCACTGGATACGAATCGTTGGTATCGACACCAAGATTTGAAATCACTTCGATCGTTTGCTTGGCTTGAGTTGTGGGTGCGTCGAGAGCCCATTCAGGGTTGTGCTTCCAGTGATTGGCGGCAGCATTTACCAGTTGGGCCATGGATTGGCCTGTCCGATGCTTCGGACCGCGCGCAAGAGCCTCACGCTTGTTACCTTTGAGCTGGCTCCGGCTCACCACTGCGGTAGCGTACGTTTGGCACGCGATGAAGCCAAACCCCGCGAGGTATTCAACCTCATCGAAGATTCCAAAAGCATCCGGATCTGGGCTTGAGCGAGACTCTGCCTGCAACCGGTCGAGACTTGAGTCCACCAAGGCCGCTGCGGCCCTCAGAAAATCAAGATCGAAGTCCACGATCATGATCCGCGTCCGTGTCGTTCCCGTAGCCGTCTAATATCATTATAGCCTTCCAGATCCCAATTTGTCCGCCGGGTGGCGAACTCCTTTACGTGGTAGTTCCGATCGAGAGTCAGCTCACGCCGCCGACATGGCGAGGTTCTGGTAGTGATACGCCTTGGAGACCGCGCCGATGCCCTGGATGATTTTGTTCCAGCTTTCGCCGGCGTCGTCGCTGTAGAAGACTTCTCCGTCGGTCGTGCCCGCGAAGAGCGCAAAGCCGCTGTTCCACACGTCCATCGAGAACGCTTCGACGTTGCCACGGATGTGTTCCGGCAGGCCGTTGTGCAAAACCTCCCAGCTCTTGCCGCCATCCGTGCTCCGCGCGATGCGCGAATCCGCCGTGTGCAGTTTTCTCCATGTGCCCGGGCCGGTCTTGCCGCCGGCGACGAAGAGGAGATTTCGGTTGTGCGGATGAATCAGGAGCGGATCGACGTAGCCGATCCGAAAATCTCTCGGCGTTAAGCTCGTCCAGCTTTCGCCGCCGTCCGCGCTCACGCAAACTCCGGCCGTGACTTCCGGACCGCAGTTGGTGGTGGGCATCACGAGATAAATTTTTCCCGGATCGGAAAGCGCCGTCGCAACGCGATGCGCGTCGGGGTTCAAACCCGCGACGGATTTCCAGCTCTTGCCGCCGTCCTCGCTCTTGAGAAAACCTCCGACTTCGACCGCCGCGTAGATTTTTTCCGGTTGTTTGACGTCGAACGCGAGGCTCTTCACGTGCGCCTGGTGCGGCGGGCCGGGAAACGTCCATCTCTCCACGCCCGGAACCTCACGCAGCCCGGAGAGCTCGGTCCAGTTTTTGCCCAGGTCGTCGCTGTAAAAAAGATGCGCCGGCTGGGTTCCGGCGTAGACGCGCGGCCGTCCGGCAAGTTGTTGGCACGCGAGCGAATAGATTTCTCTTCCGCCCAACCCGCGGTCGCGCCGCTCCCAATTGCGTCCGAGGTCGTCGCTCGCGTAAAGCGCCTCGCCGAAAGTTCCGGCGAACAATGTGCGGCTCGTCGGCTCGAAGAGGAGCGCGCTTATGTGCTCGCCCGCGAGAGATTTCTCCCGCGGCGTCCATGGCCCGTCACTCCGCGCAAAAGAAAAAACTCCATCCACCGTGCCCACGAGAAGTGTATCTTCAGGCGCAGCGCCCACCGTCGTCATCTGGCCGCCCGGCGATAAACAGATTGGCATGGCTCGCTCCTTTCTTTTTTATCCGGGGTTCGATTCCAATCCCTAATTCGTCATTTTTGTGCCGTCAAGCGTACTTCGCCGGGCGCCACGTAGGGTTGATAGAAGTCAGACCCCGAATATTTCCCTGAGCCGGAATATTTCCTTCGTCAGCGGTCGAGGTAGGCCGACTTCCCCGTCGTCAACAGATGGTGCATCGCGGCGATGTTGTCCCCCCCGCGGTCGGCGTTGCGCCAGTCTTTATACTTTGGAAGCTGCAAAGTCTTGGCCGCCTGCTCCTTGCTCATTCCCTTGGCGATCGCATCTTTGACCGCCGTCTGAAGGTCGACTAGAAAATCGATCGCCTCCTGAACGTCCTTCTTCGTGCCGACGTCGCCATGGCCGGGCAGATAAACGTCCACGTCCATCTTCATGATCTTATGCAGCGCGGCAATCCAGCCGTCCACCGAGGGGGTATACATAGGATTGGCCCAGCTCTGCCTGGCGAACGACCCGCCGGTCGCCAGCGCTTTCGCGTGCGGGAAGTAGATAAATGAAGCTCCCGGGTCCTGGGCCGGGCCGAAGTAAACAAGCTGGGCTATCTTCCCGCCAAGCTTGATGTTCATTTGCGTCTCGAAGGTCACGTCCGGCAGGGTCATTTTGATCTCGGCCGGGTTAAAACCGTATCGTTTGAAGGAAGCTCCCCGTCTTGCGAGGTCTTTGTCGAAATATTTTTCTATGTTCCGGGCGGCATCGATCTGGCTTGCAATCATCGCGCCCTGCTCCTTGAAGACCTGGTTCCCCAGGTAGTGATCGCCGTGGGCCTGGGTCACGACGGCCCAGCGAATGGGTTTGTCCGTGATCTTGCGAATTTTTTCAATCAGATCCTTGGCCCCGCGCGGGTGCCAGCGGGTGTCGATCACGAGCACGCCTTCGTCGGTCACCCAAATGATCGAGTTGGATGAGTCATAGTCGAAATGGAAGTAGAGATCAGGAGCGACTTGTTTCATGACCACCGGAGGAACCTTGCTGCCCTCTTCGGCTGCCTGTCCGGGTTGACTCGGAAGTGTCAGGAGCACCAGCGAAACCAAAAAGACCAAATGCCGGTTCTGAAAGATGACCTTATTCATCATGGGGTATCCTCCTTCTCGTAGGTTTCGCCTGCTGACCTGGCTTATTACCAGGGGCCCTTCTATTGCAACCATTTTTGGCTGTCCACTCAACGCAACCCGGAGAAAAAGTAGACACTGATTAAGACGCCGAAGCCGGCCAGGATAAGATTACTATACGTGCCGAGGTTCACCCAATAGCCTTCCGGAGTTTCCACCGGCTTCATCGTCTTGAGGACATTCCGGTACTGGACTGCGGACAAAACCGCCACGACTGCCCCGAGCATAATAAAGGACACCCCGACCCAGAGCGAGGCGTCTCTCTGCACCGTCCGTTCCGCTTGCGGCATAAAGATATGGATGAACAAGCCAAAGCGCTCGATGACGAAACCGAACGCCATCAGCGCGAGGCTCGTGCGCGTCCAGGCGAGCAGCGTCCGTTCGGCGGCGAAGAATACCCTGGGGTCGTTCAAGTCGGACATGGCTTCTCTTAATATCAGTTTCCTTTCTCGTTCAGCAACTCCTTCAATGACTTTTTGCCTTCCAGCCAATCGACTGGAAGAATGAGCACCGGCGTCGCGTTCAATTTCATTTCCCTGGCTTGACCGATAGGCGTCTATTCGCAGTACAGCTTGGCGGCCCGCTTGGCTTGCTCCAGACGTGCAGACTGCACGCGGGACGTTTTACGGCGCACTTCATCGACGATGCTGGTCTCGGCCGTTGCGGGGTGACCGCAAGCGAAGGGCGGCACGGGATTGTACTCCATCAGCAGCTGGATTTCCTTTGCCCTGTCGGCACCCGAAGTTTCGGCGACGATCGTCAGGGCAAAATCGATTCCCGCGGTAACGCCGCCGCCGGTGATGCGATTGCGATCGACCACGACTCGATCGGTCACGGCGATCGCGCCAAAGATCGGCAGCAGGTCGAGAGAAAGCCAATGCGTCGTCGCGCGGTAACCTTTGAGCAAACCCGCCGCCCCAAGGGCGAGAGCGCCGGTGCACACCGAAGTTACATACTTCGCCTGCTGCGCTTGCCGCCGCAGGAATTCGAGAACTATGCGGTCTTCCATTATTGCGCTGGTGCCCGGACCGCCGGGGACAAACATTAATTCGAGCGGCGGCGCCGTATCGATCGGAGTATCCGGAATGAACTTCAATCCGCCTTTAGCGGCGACGGGTTGTAAAGAATGCGCAATCACTTTGACTTCACACCCCGGCAGTCGCGAAAAAACTTCGTAAGGACCGGTGAAGTCAAGCTGCGTCATGTCCGGGAATATCAGCATGCCGATGATCATGGTGTGTCTCCTCGCGGCGTATCCTACACTATCGGGAGAACGACGAGAACGGGCTCAATCCCGCAGCCAGACGATAATCTCACCGGCCACTCGTTCGGGATCTTCACGTTGCGGGAAGTGGCCGACGTTGGGCAACACCTTGCGTACATAGCGGCTGGTGAAAAACTTTTCCTTGCCGGCGGAAGTCGCGGGGTCGTTGCAGGCGTCGATCTCGCCGTGCAGGACCAGCGTCGGCACCGTCACCGGCGGTATCGGCGCCAACCGGTGTTCCAAGTCCGAATAGCGGGGATCACCGTCTGCGTAGCCCCAGCGATGACGATAGGAATGAATCGTCACGTCCGCCCAATCGGGATTCTCGAACGAAGCCGCGGTTGCCGCGTACTCGGCCTCGGAGAATTGCCACGCCGGCGACCACGTCTTCCACATGAACTTGCCAAGCTCATGCCGCGCGTTTTTCACGAGCTCGATGCCGCGCGGCAAAGAAAAATACCAGTGATACCAGTAATTCTTGATTTGAGTCAGCGCCAATTGCTGGTCAGGGCTGTTCGTGCCGTAGCCGACGGCAATCGCGACGAGCCTTGTGACGCGCTCGCTCAGCTCGGTCGCCGCGATATAGGCGGCGCGCGCGCCCCAATCATGGCCGACGAGGGCGAAGCGATCCAGGCCGAGCGCCTGCGCCATTTCGATCGCGTCGCTGCCGAGCGCCGACAACTGGCCGCTCCGCATGGTCGATTTTTCGCAAAACTGCGTGGGACCGAAACCGCGCAGATACGGCGCGATCGTGCGAAAACCCGCCTCGTTCAATTTGGCGGCCACGCGGTCCCAGGTGCGGACATCGTCGGGCCATCCATGCAAGAGGACAACCGGAAAGCCGCCCCTCGGTCCGCGCTCTTCGTAGGCGATGGTGAGGAGACTGGCTTCAACGAAGCGGATTTTGCGACTCTCCTGCTGAGCCATGGAGCGAAAGCCGGGCGCTGGCGCGGGCGATCGTTCAGAAAGCGCCCGAGCCCCGGCCCCTCGAATTACCCTACTCGGGAAATTTAAACCCTATGTAGGTTCCGTTGCTGATGCCCATCAAATAGAGCAAAGTGTCGGGAAATTCCGGCATCGACATGACCTGTGCGACGCTCTGAATGAAGACCGCGCCCAGGACGACGGTCCAGATGACGACCTGAAGACGGTGAAAACTCGCCCCGTTGCCGTCGTCGCAGATGTCCCGCCAAAAACCTCTGGATTGACCGGGCGCGATCTCTTGGGAGAGATCGTTGATCTCCTGCGCGAGCGCGTTCATTTCGGGTTGGATGGCCGCCAAGCGGATTTGTGCCGCCGGGGCATTGGCTGGTTGCTGCTGGAGCTGCTGCTCCTCCTCCTGGAGCTTGGCGAGGTCGACTTGCTTCTTGGCTAGCTTTGTCTGACTTGCGGTTTTTTTGCTGTTCCCGATCACTATGGCGCCGAGCCCGGTCGCAGCGCTGATGCCTATCAGAATGAGAACCTGCGGCGGAATGCGCTCCATCGTTCGCGTCAAGTACCAGACCCCGGCGAATGACAGCACGACCACCAGCCCCCAGAAAGCCATCTGGCTCTTGCCCAGGCTGTAATAACCCGTGCCTCTATCGCGCAGCATGTCTGTTTTATTGACCAAGATCCAGTAGACGATTCCTAGGATTGCCAGGCATACCACGAAGGTTACCAGGATTTCGTATTCGGTTGCGACATAGAACTTGAGTGGATGGTCGGAATGCACGGCCAGAGGCAGATCGCCGCCTATGGCCAGGGCGGGCTGCTCTATCGTCATCTCGTACTCATTCTTGTTCTTGAACAAAGTATCCCATGCTTTGCGACTTGCATCGTCATTGGCGTCGCGGTCCAGGCGAAATATCAAGCGCAGTTCCTTGTCCGCGACCTGTTGGGGGGGAGATTTCAATTCGGCAATGCGCACGCCGTCAAAATATAGCGACAGTTTCTGGCTTGTCTTTTTCCATTCCGTCTCGATTTTCTCGACCATCGAGCCGGTCGCTTTGATCGGTAGACTTTCGCCCAGTTTGAAGAGAAAGTCCTTAGGCTTGCTCGGTTCCCGTGGCTTAGTCTCTTCCTTTGGTTTGCTGCCTTTCGTTGGCTTAGCCTCTTCTTTTGACTTGCCGCCTTCCTGGGTCTTAGCCTCTTCCTTTGCTTTCCCGGCCTCAGTTTTTCCGACGATGACGAGCTCGGGCTCTTTTTCTGAGGTTTTCTTGGCCGTGTCTTGTGCGGCAGAAAGCGACGTGGGGCCGGCGAGCAGCGCGTATATTACGCCGACGATTAAACAACGCATGACGTCTCCTTTTTATAAAGTTCATCCACGATTTTTGCCGCCGCGCGATCGCCGCGGTTAGCTTATGACTTATGTAAGCCCGAGGCATACTTCATGGCCCCGAATCAGTCAAGGATAATTATCGATCGGCCATGGGAGATTCATTTTGCGGCGGGGAACTTGACAGGGCGGCGCCGTTGGGCGTAAGTGAGAGCCGCGGCGGAAACATCGGCTGAATAGAGTGCTGGGGGTTGTTCCATGAAGCAGATCATTGTCCTAGCTCTGTGGCTCCATTCGATAACCTATTTGCCGTCCGCCGCGTTCGGCGGCGCCGCGCCCGAGACGGCCGGCCAGGTCCTGGCCAAACTGAGTAAGCTCACGCCGGAGCTACGGCAAAAAACTCTGCTCGAAAAGGCCAAGGCCGAAGGCGAAGTATCCTATTACAGCTCGCTGCAAGCGCAGCAGCTCGATCCGTTCGCTCAAGTATTTCAAAAGCGCTACCCATTCATCAAGGTCAACCCGTACCGCGTTTCCGGGAACCGCCAGGTCATCAAAATCCAAACCGAGATGAACGCCGGCAACCATCTTTTCGACGTGACGAACGGCTCGGCCGAGCAGGCATCCTCGCTCAAGAAGATCGGCGCCATCGACCGCTACCATTCCCCGCAGCGTGAATCTTTCCCCGGCGCTTACAAAGACAAAGAGGGATTTTTTACTTCTCTGTATATCATCCCGATCGTTCTCGGCTACAACACCAAGATGGTAAAACGCGCCGAGGCGCCGAAAACCTACGAGGACTTGCTCAACCCGAAGTGGAAGAGCAACATCTTTCTCGACGACGAAGCGTACGAATGGTTCGCCGTGCTTCTCAAACACTTCGGCCGCGACAAGGGACTCCAATACATGAGAAACCTGGCGAAACAGGATGTGAGGATGGTGCGCGGGCGCACGGCGCAAAGCCAGCTTTTGACGGCGGGAGAACGCGCGCTGGCGATCGTGCTGTCGGGCCACACGGTGCTGGACTTGAAAGCCAGAGGCGCGCCCATCGATCAGGTGATTCTCGATCCTTACTTCGCGCAGGGCAACGATCTCATGCTGGCGCGCCATGCGCCCCATCCGCACGCCGCGGCGCTGTTTATGGACTGGGCGCTGTCCGAGGAAGGTCAGTCGATGATCACCACGTTCGGCCGTGTCGTCGGCAGAAAAGGCGTGAAGCAAAGATTCCCGGAGTTGGTCGAGAAACAGAGCTTGCTTGTGGACGCCGATTTTATCGCGCCGATTCTCGACCAGACCGCCAAAGAGTTCGGCCAGATTTTCCTAGGGCGTTGAGCGCGCGGAAGATTGTGGTCTCAGCTCTGCCGCTGCAAGATGGGCCAGCTCGCTGCGCACCACTCGTTCGATGCCGTAGCGCGGATCGAGACCGCCTTTGGCCTTGAGATCCTCGATGTGCGACTTGATGCCTTCCGTGCTGGCGATCACCTGTTGCGGTTCGAGGAACCAGGTTTTGGGGATCCCGCTCTCTATATCGCTTCCCTCGAGCGAAGCGACGTTGAGCGCCCGCGCGAGAACTTCCATGACCGCCCGGCCCGCCGGATCTTCATTTTTCATAAAGAGATGCGCGCGCATCACGCCTTTGATAAAGGCCTTGACGGTTTCGGGCTGCTCGCGGAGCATGCGCCCCGTCGTCGTCATCGAGCGCACGACGTAGTTGGGGAATAGCATGGAGAGATCCAACACCGTTTCGACCTCTCCTTCGGCGAGGTTCACGTCGAGCCCCATCGGGTTGTTGTAGTGATAGACCAAAAAATCGGCGCGGCCTTTTCTCAGCGCGTCGAGTTTCTCGCTCATGCCTTCGTTGTGGATCAGCACGATCTCTAAATCTTTGTCGGGATCGAGGCCGAGACTTGTAAACGCCGCCCGCGTCATGCGCTCGCCCGCGCCGAAGCGGCGGTTTGTGGCCAATTTCTTGCCCTTTAAGTCGGACGGCCGGCGGACCCTACCGGCCAGGGCGGCGATGCCGAACGGAAGGCCGTTGCGATAGGAGCCGATGATGTAGAGGTCTTTTCCCTGGGCGTTCGCCTCGATCACCATCGCCGGGTGGGCGTCCATGCTGAACGCGGTCTTTCCCGCGAGCAGCAGGTCGATCGAGCCGGTGTCATCGCCGGCGATCGCGAGCGTGCTGGAAGCAAAGCCCTCCGCGCGGAAGAAGCCGCGGTGCTCGGCGGTCAGCGGCGCGATCGGATGGCCCGGATGCTTCGGATAAAAATGCTCGACGGAGTAGATAATCTCTCTCTTCGCGTGATGAATCATAGCCGCTCCTCGGCTCCGACTATGAAATACAATGAGTTGGAAACTGCGTCAAACTGGATGAAAAGGCGCTCCGGAAAAACGCCGTCTTTCAGCTCGCAAATATCAGCGGCGGCGCGGTGATCGTCGCGATGGGAGTGGTGCTTCAGAGGGTCGAGAGTCGTCGATCGACTGGTTGATGATGGTCAAGGCCGGCGTGCAACATCGAGACGCCAGTCGCTGCAGAGCTTCAACAGCGGCCGAATCGCAGATAATCGTGTGCAGAGCCGTTTTACCGCTGCCGTCACTAGGACCGATGGCTTTGGAGAGGATCTCTTTGACCGGCGAGCCTTCGAGAGCATGTTGAAGCAGCCGATCGATATGCTCGGCCGGTAAACGAACCGTTATATCCATAAGACAGCGTAGCGGTACGGCGGGAACAAAGCAAGGCAAAGTTAGTTTGTCGCATGAAAAAACGCTCGCGTCCTGAGTGGCTCAACCTATGAAGCGGCGATTCGCGGTCAACGAAAGTTTCAGAAAGGTTTATAACCGGCCAGATAGGCCGCGATTCCTCCCAGAACGACGGCCGTCCACCAGAGAGTTTTTGTCCAGGAAGGGTTCCGGACGATGATCGCTGGAAGGGCCGCAAAAATAACCCAAACGCCAACTTTGATGGCGACCCAACCCGGCCACGACCAATAGATGCCGATCCGCGCCAGCATCCCGAAACCGGCGACCAGGGTCAGGACGATTCCAACGCCGTGAGTGACGAGCAGCACTTTGCGCCACGGATGCTTCCGGTCGGCTCCATGAATTGTGTCAAGGATAAGCCCGCCGACCGAGAGGAACAGCATCAACACGCCCACCAAATGGATCAGTTTGTAAACCTGATACGGAATCATTTTTTTATTTGGCCCGAAGAAGTAACGCTAAGTTATCAAGCGGCGATATCGCGGTCAACGAAA
>DASXUF010000205.1 GCA_036504975.1 Candidatus Binatia bacterium
CGTCTGTCTCCAGACGAGCTGAATCGAGTCGCGGAATTGTGGCACAGCGGCTTCGACGCACGGTGAAACTTTTGACAATCTATTTCGTGCTTCGACAAGCTCAGCACGAACGGTTGTTCAATAACTTCGAGCATTCACCCGGTCACCCTGAGCTGCCTGTCGAAGGGCGACCAAAATGTTTTCAAAACTTTGTAAATGACGTCCGATCATAAATCCTGGCCCAACGACGCTCGACTCGTCGTTCTTCCGACGGTCATGTTCGAGAGCTGGTCGGAAGGCAAAGCCCCGCCCTACTCGCCGATGACGACCTCGTTGAAGCCCGGGACCGTCGATCGCCTCGGCATCTCCTGGGCCGAATACGGCGGCAAGACCGGCATCTGGCGAATCCTGAAAGTCCTCGACGAATTCGAAGTGCGCGCCACGGTCTGCATCAGCGGCAAAGCCGCGGAAAAATTTCCGCAGGCCGCTCGCGAGCTGCATAAGAAGGGCCATGAGCTGGCCGGCCACTCTTACACGCAGGATCTGCTTCTACCCTATGTCAGCGCCGACGAAGAGCGCGAGGTGATTCGCCGCTGCGCGGGTATCATCGAAGGCGTCACCCAAGCGAAACCGTGCGGCTGGTTCAGCCCGGTGGCGGCGCCGACGGAGCACACGGCCGAATTTCTCGCCGCAGAAGAATTTTTATGGCACGGCGATTACAACGATACCGACCTGCCGTATGCGCTGGAAACTGCCAAGGGAACTCTGGTTGCGATTCCGCACAGCGACTTTACCGACAACCGCGTGCTGCGCGGCAGCCCGAGAGATTTTTATCAGGTGTACAAAGACACGTTCGATTTTGTTTACCGGACGGAACCGATGGGCATGCTCAATCTCACCGTCCACGCGCACTTCGGCGGCCGGCCGATGATGTCCGCGATGCTCGCGGAAATTCTACGCTATATGAAAGGCTTTCCCGGAGTTTGGTTCGCCAGGCACGATGAGATCGCGCGCTACGTGCTTGCAGGCCGGTGAAAAACACCGTTCGCGCTTCGACAAGCTCAGCCCGAACGGTTCGCAATCTCCCGATCTTTACCGGTCACCCTGAGACTTGTCGAAGGGTGACGGGAACACCTTTCAAGACACCACCCTCAAACTGGGAACGCTCTCTCCAACGCCGCAAGCTGAGTCTGCGACAGCTTCCAGCCTGAAGCCCCGCACGCCTCGACCACACGCTCCACTTTGTCGGTCTTCGGAATCGCGATGACGCCCGGTTTGGCAATGCACCAGTTGAGCGCGACCTGCGCCATGGTCTTGCCGGACTCGGCGGCGATTTTCTCGAGCGCGCCGAGCGCGTGCCGGTGGCGTAGAGGCGGCTTGGCGCAGAGATCGCCGCGCGCCAGCGGGCTGTAGGCGATCACGGTGATCCGCCGCTGTTGGCAATACGCCAGCGTGTCTTCTTCGACGCCGCGCTGTAGGAGACTGTACTTCACTTGATTGGAGACGATCTTGTGGCGGGTCATCGAGGCCTCCGCCTCTTGAAGAT
Organism: Candidatus Binatia bacterium; assembly: GCA_036504975.1. NCBI lineage: Bacteria > Candidatus Binatota > Binatia (SeqCode) > Binatia bacterium. Next base: position 1,526 of record DASXUF010000205.1, read on the forward strand.
TTTTTAGATAGAAATTGCTCACGCCGATGAATCGAATCTTGCCCGCGTCCACGAGCTTCTCCATCGCGCCCATCGTTTCCGCGATCGGCACGGCGGGATCGGGCCAGTGGATCTGGTAAAGATCGATCGCGTCGACGCCCAGCCGCCTGAGGCTCTTGTCCGCGGCGCTGAGAACTTGGTCATAGCGCAAATGGTTTCCCGAGACTTTGGTCGCGATAAAAACTTTTCCCCGCATGCCTTTGATCGCCGCGCCGACCGCCGCTTCCGTGCCGTACATCTCCGCCGTGTCGATCAGGAAGGCACCCAGCTCGACGGCCTTTCGGAGCGGCTCGCCACCGCCGCCGTACTGCCAGGTGCCGAATCCGATCTCCGGCGCCTGGACTCCCGTCGCTCCCAGTTTTTTGTACTCCACGTTGCCCTCGATTTGAAAATAACTTAACGACACTCCTGTTGCAATTATTCCTGAATCTATGGGAAACAGAAGCAAAGGAACGCATCATTCGTCATGCCGCTCACTCAAATGTTTCAGCAGCATCTTCGCCTGAAGGTCATCGCGCTCACTCTAGCGATCCTCATCCTGGGCTTCGGGATCCTGGTCATCCTCAACATCCGGCGCGCGGTGGATGCGCTGGTGGCCGGGAACCGGGAGACAGCCCAACTGCTGACGGCCTCCATCACAACGAGCATCGAAAACGGAATGCTCGAAGGACATCCCGACATCATCCTCCGTCTGGTGCAGGAGCTTAAGAAAGAATTGAAGGATGTGCGCGTTCTCGACGTCTATCGGCGCAACGGCGTCGAAGCCTTCAGCGACCTTAAAACAGTCGAGGAGATCGACGCGTGGGGCATGCTCGGCCCGGCGCTGGTCGAACGGCTCACCAAGATGCACCGCGAGCCGGGCAAGACGATCAACGATCCGTTGTTTAAGCGCACGGTCGAAACGCTGGCGCCGCAGGAGACCTACGAGACGACCAGCACTGGACGCATGCTGACGTTCTTCCGTCCTCTGGAAAACCGAAAGGAGTGCCAGGACTGCCACGGCGAGGACCACAAGGTACGCGGCGTCGTCAGGGTGAGCCTGGGTCTGGAGCGGCTCGATGCCGACCTGCGGGCGGCCCGGGACCGCCAGCTCATGGTCGCGCTGGTGACGATCCTCGGAGTGGCCGTCGCCCTGACGCTTTTTTTGGGCCGCCTGGTGCTGAAGCCGATCGCGCTGGTGGCCGCGGCCGCGCACCGGATCGGCGGCGGCGACTTCGACGCCCGCGTCGCCGCCGGGAGTCGGGATGAGATCGGCGCGCTGGGCCGCGCGGTCAACGACATGGCCGGCCGGCTCCAGAGCGCGCACGAAAATCTCCAGGCGCGAAACGCGGAGCTCGCCACCGCGCTCGACAGCCTTAAAGAGTCGATGCAGAAGGTGGAGCTGCTCGAACAGGTCAAGGGCGAGCTCGTCAAGTTCGTTCCCGAAGCGGTGACCAAGCTGCTGGAAAAGAATCCCAACGCTCACGAGCTGGAGAAGCGCGAGGCGGACGTATCGGTCCTGTTTCTCGACGTCGAGGGCTACACGCGCCTCTCCGAGCAACTGCCGGCGCAGCGGTTGAACCGCATGATTCAGGACTATTTCTCCAGCTTCCTAGAGATCATCCGCGCGCATCACGGCGACGTCAACGAGACCGCCGGCGACGGCTTGATGGTGATCTTCCAGAGCGAGGCCGGGCCCGCGCGACACGCGATGAACGCGGCCACCGCGGCCTTTCAGTTGCTGGCGAAAGTGGCGACTCTCAACCGCGAGTTCGTCGGCATCTATCCGGCCGTGGCGATTCACGTCGGCATCAACAGCGGCCCGGCGCTGGTGGGCGCGACGAAACTGGACGCGGCTGGCGGCGGGCGCTGGACCTTCACCGCGTCGGGCCCGACGACGAATCTGGCGGCGCGCGTCGCCGGCCTGACCAAAGGCGGCGAGGTCATGGTCGGACCCGAAACCGCGGAGCGGATCAAGGAACAATACGTGCTGCAAGACGCGGGCGAGCACCAGTTGAAGAATGTCTCGCAGGTCGTGCACGTATACCGTTTGGTCCCGCCGGGCGTTTATGTAAAGGTGGAAAGCACAGCGTAAAAACCAGGGAGGGCATATGATCATCGAGATGCGAACCTATTTGTTGAGACCGGGAACGGTTCCGAATTTCATGCAGCGCTTCGAAGAGGGTCTCACCGCGCGCCAGCAATTTTCCAAGCTCGGAGGCATTTGGCACTCCGAGGTGGGAACGCTCAATCAAGTGGTCCACGTCTGGCCTTACGAGAGCTTTGAGGCGCGCGAGCGCATCGGCCAGGAGGCGCGGAAGACCGGCAAGTGGCCGCC